>NZ_JBMERN010000004.1:0-98947 GCF_049310965.1 Loktanella sp. DJP18
CATCATCCCGATCAGCTATCCCGTCACGCCCGGCCACGAATGGGTGGGCGAGGTCGTCGAGGTCGGGGCCAACGTGAAGGGCCTGACGGTCGGCGACCGCGTCGTCGGCGAATGCGTGATCCGCACGCCTGACCGCATCCACCACTTCGGCTTTTCCATGGACGGTGCCAACCGCAAATATTTCGCCGCCCGCCCCGAGTGGCTGCACAAGTTGCCCGACGGTGTCGATGATGCCAAGGGTGCCCTGATCGAACCGTTCACCTGCGGCTATTACGCGGTCCTGCGCCACGGCGGGGTCGATGCGTCGCAGACCGTCGTGATCTCTGGAGGCGGGACCATCGGGCTTGTGTCCGCAGCGGCGGCGATCGGTATGGGCGCGCGGGTCATCGTCGTCGATCCGGTGCCCTTGCGGCGAGACATCGCGATGAAGCTGGGGGCAGACGCTGTCGTCGATCCGACCGACGGGGACCCGATCGAGGCGATCACCGAGATCACCAAAGGCGGTGCCGATCTGGTCGTCGAATGTGCGGGTCACGCGGCATCGCTGGCAAACGTCTTTGACTACGCGCGGCCTGAAGGGTTCGTGTCGATGGTCGGCATCAACATTGGCCAGAAATTCCCGGTCGAACTCGGCAAGATCCAGATCAAGGACCTGACCGTGCGCGGCTGCATCGGGTCGCCCGGTGTCTGGCCGGGGGCGATCCGGTTCCTGGAGCGCACGGGCATCGACCTGTCGCCGATCCAGACGCACAGCTTTGGCCTTGATGACGCGCTTGCGGCCTTCGAACTGGGCAAGGACCCGCAGCGGGCCGTCAAGGTCACGCTGAACATCGGCTGACGCAACTGGAAAGGGAGGGGAACGGATGACACATGCAACCAACATCTCGGCCCCTCGCATGGGCCTGACGCAGCTCCCGCTGGCGCGTGGCTTTGTCACGGTCGCGGCCTCGACCGTCGTGCTGGTCTTGCTGTGCCTGATCTTCGCGCCGTCTGCCGTGTCCTACGGCGGGCTGGCCGGCAGCCTGCCCTTTGCCGCCGTCATCGCCATCGTGGGTCTGGGTCAGATGCTGGTTGTCCAGCAGGGTGGGTTCGACCTGTCGCTTGCGGGTGGCGTGTCACTGTCCGTGGTGCTGGTCACGCACCTGCCATCGGGTGACAATGCGCAGCTTTTGCCTGCCGTGCTGATTGCCCTCGCGCTCGCCGTCGCCGCCGGATTGGCGAACGGATTTCTTGTCGGTGTCATGCGGTTGAACGCCATCGTGGCGACCATCGGCATGAACGCGATGCTGTATGGCATCGTGTTTGCCGTCTCGGGCGGCGTGCCGCGCACCACGACGCCGCTGCTCGCGCAGATCGCTGGCGGCAAGACCCTCTTCATTCCCCATGCGGTCTTGTTTGCGCTGGCCATCCTTTTCGTTGTCGCGGGCGTCATGAAGAAGACCGCCCAAGGCCGGCGGTTCGAGGTGATCGGAGCCAATCCGATGGCCGCCCATGCGGCGGGCCTGCCGGTGCGCCGCTATCAGGCGATGGCCTATGTGCTGGCGCAGCTGCATTACTGCGTGGCTGGCATCCTGATCGCAGGGATCACCCGCGAACCGACAGCCTTTCAAGGCGACGCGCTGCTGTTGCCATCCGTCGCCGTCGTCGTGCTGGCTGGCACCTCGCTGCTGGGCGGGCGGGGGTTTCCCGTCACGACGGTCATCGCCGCCGTCTTTCTGAACCTGCTCAGCCAGTTCGCGCTGACTGTCGGGGTGCCGTTTTCGGCACAGACCATCATTCAGGCCTTGGCGCTCGTCTTTGGGATCGGAGTCTATTCGATCCAGTGGCGCCGGCAATCACCCATCAAAGAAACGCCCAAAATGGAGGATACGGACAATGCTTGATAACTCACTGAAGATCGCGGTTTCGGCGCTGGCGTTGACGCTGGGGGCCACCGGTGCCATGGCGCAGGACGTGCCAAGCTGGTGTGGCCCGAACGAGGCGTCGCTGGCGCTGCTTGACGGCTTTGGCGGCAATAGCTGGCGACTGGTCACGACTGCGTCCGGCAAGGAAGAAGTTGCCAAATGCCCCAGCATCACGCAATTCGAATATGCGGACGGCCAAGGCGATACGCAAAAGGCAATCTCGGACATCAACTCGATGGTCGCGCGCGGCATCAAGGCGCTGGTCGTCTTCGGTGACGCAGGCCCCGCCGTGCTGCCCGCGCTGACCAACGCCTATCGCGCGGGGGCTATCGTGGTGCCCTACCGCGTGAACGTCGGTGGCGAGGCCGGCACCAACTACACCAAATTCATCGGTTCATCCTTCAAGGAAGACGGCGTCAATTGGGGCAACTGGATCAAGGCGCAACTGCCCGAAGGCGGCAACCTGCTGTTCATCTCTGGCCCCGCCGGCAACAGCCAGGGCGTGGACGAGCTGGAGGGGATGAAGTCGGTGCTGGACGACAGCTATGTCTTCATCAACCCCGAGCCCTTTGCCGTCACCAACTGGGACCCGTCGCTGACGCAGCAGGTCCTGTCGGCAGAAATCGCCAAGAACGACAAGATCGACATGATCGTGTCCGACTTCGGCCCCTCGCTGGTCGGCGCGCTGCCGGTGTTCAGCGAATTCGGCCGATCCATCCCAGCGATCGCCACGTCGGACGGCAATTCCCTGTCCTGCTTCTGGGCCGAAAATCACGAGGCCAACCCGGACTTCAAGCTGTTCACCGTGGCGACCGGCAATGACAACGTGCGTCTGGCCGTCCAATGGGCCGTGGCCGAGGCGACGGGCGGCACGCCGCCGACCGAGGAAATCTTCAAGGCCCCGGTCTTCGAGGATTCGGTCAGCGGCACGCCCAGCGCCGTCGATTGCCGCCCGGAACTGCCGGGGTCGATCTATCTGTCGGCGGAAATGACGGGCGAGGCTCAGGCCGCAGCTGTGGGTCAGTAAGCGCAAGACTCGGTCCGGGCGCTTCAGGTGCCCGGACCACCCCCGCGACATTCGCCAGTGCAGGACAGGACATGACCGTCGTCGACACGACCACCAGAACCGACACCCGCCACGGCACCGTCGCGGCACCGGCGCTGCGCCTGACCGGCGTAACCAAGTATTTCGCCAGCGTGGCAGCGCTTGTCGACGTATCCGTCGACATCTTTCCCGGAGAGGTCCACGCCATCCTGGGCGAGAACGGTGCCGGTAAATCGACGCTGATGAACATCATCTCGGGTGTGTTGCAGCCTTCCGCCGGCACCATCCACGTCGGGGACGTCGCGATCTCTCCCATGACGCCCGCGCGGTCTGCGGCCCTGGGCGTGTCCATCGCCTATCAGCACCCGGCTGTGTTGAACGATCTGACCGTGCTGGAAAATCTGCGCGTGGCACTGCCACAGCACGTCTTTGCAGAGGGCGACACATCAACGGCCGCGCGGCGGATGCTGGACGCCGTCGGGTTGCACGTGCCTCTGAACGCCCGCGCCGCCGACCTGACCGTGCCGCAGCGCCACCTGCTGGAAATAGCAAAGGCGCTGGCCGTGCAGCCGCGCATCCTGATCATGGACGAACCGACGGCAGCACTCGATCAGGACGCGACCGAGATGCTGTTCGCGCGCATCCGCGCACTGGCAGCGCAAGGCACCGCCGTCATCTACATCACCCATCGCATGGCCGAGTTGCGGCAGATCGCGGACCGCGTGACCGTGTTGCGCGATGGTCGTCTGCGCGGCACGGCGCGCGTCGCGGACGTCACCGATCGCGACCTGCTCGACATGATCGTCGGGCGATCGCTCGTTTCTGCGTTTCCGCCGAAAGCCGACAATACCGACGCCAGCATCAACTTTGCCGTCAAGGGACTAACCGGTCGGAACTTTGCCGACGTCAGCTTTGAAGTGGGTCGGGGCCGGATTATCGGGATAGCCGGCGTGGACGGCAACGGGCAGGCCGAACTGATGCGTGCACTGGCGGGCCTGTTGCCGTTTTCCGGGCAGGTCCTGCTGAACGGCACCGTACTGAAGGCGGACGCCTTGTCGCGCACCGCGGCCTACATGCCCGCCGACCGGCACGAGGAAGGGCTCGCCACCGATCTGACCGTGCGAGAGAACGCGACGTTTTCCGCTCTCGACCGTTTTGCCAGCGGCGGCGTCCTGAACCGGGGCCGCGAACGGGCGGCGGTGCAGGACATCTTTGCCCAGCTTGCCGTCAAGACGCCGGGGTTGGAGGCCAAGGTCCTGTCCCTGTCGGGGGGTAACCAGCAAAAGATCGTCATGTCCCGCGCGCTGCTGTCGCAGCCCGGCTACATCATCGCGGACCAGCCGACGCAGGGCGTCGACGTCGGTGCCCGGTTCGAGATCTACCGTATCCTGCGCGAAGTCTCTGCCGCCGGCACGCCGGTCATCGTCAATTCGTCGGACGCGGCCGAACTCGAAGGGCTGTGTGACACCGTCGTCGTCATGTCGCGCGGGCGCGTGACGGAGGTCCTGCACGGCGACGCGATCACCGAAGAACGGATCGTCGGTGCCGCCGTGCAGGCCGAGGCACACGCCCCGCACGTCGGAGAACCCACTGCGCAGGTGCGACAGGCCCGTGCCGGCTGGCGGCATCTGGTGCAATCCGACAATGCGACCGCAATTCCGCTGGCAGCGGTCATCGTGCTGCTGGGACTTTACGTGTTCGGACAGAACGCGAACTACCTGTCGGCATTCAACATCTCGAATATCCTGCTGCTGGCGACGGCGCTGGGCTTCATCGCGATGGGACAGACCGTCGCGCTGCTGATGGGCGGGATCGACCTGTCGGTTGGGCCACTGGCGGGGTTCCTTGTCGTCGTGGGCTCGTTCTTCATCAACGACGGTCAAGCCGTGCCGACGATCGCGCTAGGCTTCGTGCTGATGTTCGCCTGCGCCGCCGTCGTGGGGGCCGTGAACGGCAGCCTGATGCGCTACGCCAACTTCACGCCCATCGCGGCGACGCTGGCGATGTATATCGGCCTGCAGGGCCTCAGCTTTGTGCTGCGCGACGGACCGGGGGGCTATATCAACTTCACCGTCATGGACTGGCTGACGTGGAAGCTGGGGCCGATTCCAGTCGCGTTCATCGTTTTGATAGCCGTGGCGTTGGTCGGTGAAACGGTACTGCGCCGCGCCCGTGGCGGCTGGCAATTGCGCGCCGTCGGATCGGATGAAGGGGCCGCCCGCCGCCTTGGCGTCCGCGTCGATCGTGTCTTCATCGCCGGCTACATCCTCGTCTCGCTGTTGACGGCCTGCGGTGCCGTCATGCTGATGGCGCAGATCGGCGTCGGCGATCCGGCGCAGGGCATCAACTATACCCTGTCCAGCATCACGGCGGTCGTGCTTGGCGGCACCAGTCTGCGCGGTGGGCGCGGCACCTTCGTCGGCACGATCCTGGGGGCCGTGCTGCTGACGGAAGTGCTGAATGCGGTGTCTTTCCTCGGGCTGTCACAGGCGTATCAATACTTCTTTCAAGGCGCGCTGATCGTGGTGGCGGCTTTGATCTACGCCACCGCCCGCAGCCGGGCCGAGGTGCCGACGTGATGCGTGATTTCGTCTATCAGGCCGCCCCGTCGCGGGTGATCTTCGGTCCCGGCACGCTGGCGCAGGTCGGCGCTGAGATCGAGCGGCTGGGATGCACGCGGGCGCTTCTGCTCTCGACCTCGTTTCAGGCGGCGGACCTCGCGGCGCTGGCCCATCAGCTTGGCCCGCTGGCGGCCGGCAGCTTTACCCAAGCCACGATGCATACGCCCGTCGCGGTGACGCAGTCCGCGCTGGCCGCCTATGACGCCTGCGGCGCGGATTGCATCGTGGCGCTGGGCGGCGGGTCGACCATCGGTCTGGGCAAGGCCATCGCGTTCCGCAACGACGCAGCCCAGATCGTCATTGCCACGACCTACGCCGGATCAGAGGTGACGGATATCCTGGGCCAGACCGAGGACGGCACCAAGACGACGATCCGCGACCCGAAGATCAGGCCGGAGGTCGTGATCTACGACCCGACCCTGACCACTGGCCTGCCCGTGGCCATGAGCGTGGCCAGCGGTCTGAATGCGATGGCCCACGCGGTCGAGGGGCTTTACGCGCCCGACGCCAACCCTGTGACATCGCTGCTGGCCGTCGAAGGCATCCGCGCGTTGAAAGAGGCTCTGCCTGCCATCGTCAGCAACCCCACCGACATCGGCGCCCGCAGCGACGCACTCTACGGCTCCTGGCTGTGCGGGGTCGTGCTGGGATCCGTTGCCATGTCGCTGCATCACAAGCTGTGCCACACGCTAGGCGGGGCCTGCGACCTGCCGCATGCGGAAACGCACGCGACCCTGTTGCCGCACACCGCCGCCTACAATGCCAACGCCGCGCGCGACGCGCTGGCCCCCGCCGCGGCGCTGTTCGGTGGCGATCTGGCAGGTGGCTTGCACGACCTCGCCCGACAGCTCGGCGCGCCCCTTGCGCTGAAGGATCTTGGCCTTGCGCGCGGCGATCTGTCCCGCGTTGCCGATCTGGCAGTCAGTAACCCCTACGCCAATCCGCGCGCCGTCACCCGCGACGGCATCCACGCGCTGCTGACGCGGGCCTTTGATGGCGCGCGCCCCGAAAGCTGACCTGAAAGGCCACTTCATGTCCGATCCCGCCGTCGCCTATTTCAATGAAAGGGAGTCTGTCGCCACCGTCACGGCGCGCGTGGGTGACGGCACCAACCCGCGCCTGGCCCGCGTGATGAACGCCCTTGTCTCGCACCTGCACGCCTTCATCAAGGATGTGGAACTGACGCAGGACGAATGGGCACAGGCGGTCGCATTCCTGACGAAGACCGGACAGATGTGCGACGGCAACCGGCAAGAGTTCATCCTGCTGTCGGACGTGCTGGGCGTGTCGATGCTGGTCGATGCGATCAATAACCGACGCCCCGACGGCGCAACCGAGAATACGGTCCTTGGCCCGTTCCACGTTGACGGCGTGCCCGAATATCCGATGGGCACGAACATCAGCAAGGACGGCGTCGGCGAAAGTTGCCTGTTCGAGGGGCGCGTCACCGACCTGACCGGCACCCCCGTCAAGGGCGCGCGCATCGACGTCTGGTCCGACAATGCGAACGGCTTCTACGACGTGCAGCAGCCGGACCTGCAGCCGCAGCCGAACAACCGGGGCGTTTTCGTCACCGGCGACGATGGGCGCTACTCGTTCCAAGGCATCAAGCCGGTGTCCTACCCGATCCCGGACGACGGTCCGGTCGGACAGATGCTTGGGCTTCTGGGTCGTCACCCCTACAGGCCCGCGCATATGCACTTCATCGTCAGCGCGCCGGGGCATGAAACGGTCGTCACCCATACCTTTGTGAAGGGCGATGACTATCTGACATCTGATGCCGTCTTCGGCGTGAAACGGACCCTGATCGCCGACTATGCGGCCACACCCGACGGCCCGACAATCTGGCGATCCACCTTCGATTTCGTCATGATGCCGGAGGTGCGCCGATGAAGGCCAATCCGCGCATCGCCTTCCTTGGCACCGGGGCGCAGGGTGCTTCCATCGCGGCGGATTTCACGCGTGCGGGCCTTGATGTGACCTTCATCGACCAGTGGCCGGCCCATGTAGAGGCGATGCGCCGCGATGGTCTGACCGTCCACATGCCGACCCGCACAATCCACACGCCGGTCAAGGCCCTGCACCTGTGCGAGGTGGCAGAGGTCAGGCAGCCCTTCGACCTCGTGTTCCTTGTGGTAAAGGCCTACGACACCCGCTGGGCCACCGAACTGATCAAGCCGGTGCTGGCCGCTGACGGTTTTGTCGTCGGGTTGCAGAACGGCATGACGCATGAGGATATCGCGTCCATCGTCGGGCGCGGACGCACCATCGGTGCCGTGATCGAGATCGCGTCGAACATGTGGACGCCCGGCGTGACCACACGGCAGAACGACCACGACGAAAGCTGGTTCGCGCTGGGCGCGCTTGACCCTGACAAGCAGCCAGAGGTCGAAGAGGTCGCGACGCTGTTGCGCCACGCGGGCAGGGTCGAGGTCACGGACGACATCCGCTCTGCCAAGTGGATGAAGCTGGTCGTCAATGCGGCAGAGCTTATCCCCTCGGCCATCATTGACACGGCACTGAACGACGCGGCGCGTCTGCCTGGCATGCTCGACCTGATGCGCAGGGCCGGCTACGAGGCGATGGAGGCCGCCTTGGCAGACGGTGCCACGATCATGCCGATCATCGGCATGCCCCCGGTAATGAGCAACCATCCGGAGCGCTACGTGGACGAAATCTTCGACGAGGTGCTCAAGACCTTCTCGCGCGAGGATACGCTGACGACCTCTTTGCAGGACTGGCGCAAGGGCCGCCGAGCCGAGATCGACGAAGTCAATGGATGGGTGGTCAAGACGCTGGCCGACCATGGCAGGTCCGCCCCGGTCAATGCCCATGTTGTGCAGTTGGCCTTCGAGATCGAAGCCGGACGACGTGTGTTGACGCGGGACAACCGAGACGATCTCGTGTCCGCGCGCGGTGCGCCTGCGTCGACGATGTGACTACGGCAAATCCCGGCAATTTTACCGGATTCTCGTATGTCACTCCGCCAAGCCGAATTATCGCCCGCCCGCCCTCCGATTTCGGAGCAACCAGACCGGTGCATCCGGTCTTTCCTGTGTCCTCCAGACACTTGGCCAAGTACCTTCCCCCCAGTTCGGAGGGGGCTCAAGAAGTGAGTATTTTGTTAATTTTGCCCATGCGACCGTGGGTTGTTAATTTTTCATTAACCATTCACAGGGAAATGTGACCGTGGGACATAAGTGGATCATAGACGTTCTGGCCGATTTGGAGTCCTTCGCGTGCAAGAACGGCCTGCCTCTCGTGGCGGACCGGATGCGCGAAGCCGCGATCGTGGCATCGGCAGAAATCGCGTCGTCGTCCGAGGGGCCCTTGGGCCATGTGCGCTACGATGCGGAATACGCTGAACCGCTTTTTGCAGGAGCTGGAAACTACCGACCGTCTTGACCAGATACAGGGCCTGATCATGTCACTGCGGGACGTGCTGCGGGTCGATCACGTCGTCTATCACTGGATCAGCGTCGATGGAGAACAGTATGGATTTGGCACCTATAGCCCGGATTGGGCGCAGCGTTATCAGGATCAGGAATACATCCGCGTCGACCCGGTCGTGCTCGGCAGCTTTCAACGATTTCATCCGGTCGACTGGAAGCGGGTGGATTGGACCTCCAAGGCGGCGCGCGCGTTTCGATCGGATTCGCTGGCGCATGGGGTCGGCAATCAGGGATATTCCATCCCGATCCGTGGCCCGAACGGTCAGTTCGCCATGTTCACCGTCTCGCACACCTGTACCGATGCAGAGTGGGAGGAGTTCACCCTGTCGTCACAGCGCGATATGATCGTCATTGCCCACTACCTCAACGCGAAGGCACTTCAACTGGAAAAGGGGCGATCCCCCGATGCCGTGCGTCCCCTTTCGCCAAGAGAGGTCGATGCCCTGACGTTTCTCGCGATGGGCTATTCCCGGTCCCAGGCGGCGGACATGCTTGCGATTCCCGAACATACGCTGCGGGCCTACATCGAAAGCGCGCGTCACAAGCTGGGGGCCTCCAACACCGTTCATGCGGTGGCGCGTGCCATGTCTGAAGGTCTGATCGTCGTCGGTGGGGCCGCCCGCGAGGCGCAGGGGGGCTGGCCGGGGCGGCTGGCCGTTGCGGGTGTTGCGTCGGCAGGCTGACCCTGCGCGCGCACCAGCGCAACTTGATTAGCTACGTCCGTCGCAGGTTCTGTCATGAATATGACAGGATACTTCACCATGATCCGCTACATCTCTGCCGACGACCTGCGTCACCATCCCGACCTGCGGGCCACCATGCATCGTGACCGTGCGGTTCAGTTCCGGGACCGCTTGAAATGGGAGGTCACCGTCGACGCGGCAGGGTGGGAGACGGACGCATATGACGCGCTGAACCCGCTTTATGTGATCTGGGAACCGACCCCCGGCGTGCACGGCGGGTCGATGCGGTTTCTGCCGATGTCGGGGCGCACGATGGTCACCGACCACTTCTCTGCGTTGATGCCGCATCCGATCACAACCCCGTTGATCTGGGAATGCACGCGCTTCTGCCTGGCGCCCGATGCGGGCCCCCGGGTCGCGGGGCTGTTGATGCTGGCTGGCGGAGAGTTGATGCGCGCCTTTGCCCTGACCCACCTGCTGGGTGTCTTCGACGCGCGGATGATCCGCATCTACAACGCCATCGGGGCAGCACCAGAGGTGCTGGGCCGCAGCGGCAGCGGTCGCGACGCAATCAGTGTCGGCCTCTGGCCCTACCGCGCGGATGACCGGCTGCGCGTCCTGCGCCGGGCCGGCGTGTCGTCCGAAATCTCGGAGGCGTGGTTCGCGCGGTCCTTTGGCCACACGCTTGCCGCTGGACCTGTGCAAATCGCCGCCTGAGGGTCTGGCAGGGGCGGGCGGGGCCGGGTAGGGTCGCGCCATGAATGCCCCCGCCACCATCACCTTTTCCGACGATCAGGCCGCCGCCTGGGACAGCGTCACGCTGGCACTGCGGCAGGCCGGTGTCGACCTGACCGACGATCTGCTGCAACCGCCGCAAACCGACGTCAGCGAGGTTCTGGCGGTCATCGGCAAGGCGGGCAGCGGCAAGACGATGCTGCTGGCGGCACTTTACCGCGCGCTGGAAACGGCAGGCGTCGACATCGTGTCCGGTGATTACGAAGGCAAGAAGCGGCAGAATCGCCGGACGCTGGCAATCCTTGCCCCGACGAACAAGGCCGCGTCGGTTTTGCGCAACCGCGGCGTGCCCGCGACGACGATCCACCGCATCCTTTACACTCCGGTCTATGATCCCCAGTTCGAAAAGGTCGCGGAATGGCTGGCCGGGCAGGGGGAACGGCCTGCGGTCGAACAGTTGACCGACGTGGCACTTGACCGCGCCTGGGCGTCCTATCAGGGGCACAAATCCGTCCCCGCAGCCCTTGCTGCCGCGGGCCTGCGCGGCAGCGATTTCATCACCGGATGGAAGCGGCGCGAAGAGCCGCTGGACATCGGCTTTGTCGATGAATCCTCGATGCTGGACGCCAAGCAGTTCGAGGATCTCAAGGAAATCTTTCCGACGCTTCTGCTGTTCGGTGATCCGGCGCAATTGCCGCCCGTCCAGTCGTCGGGCGGCATGGTGTTCGAGACGTTGCCTGAAAAGCGTGTCCTGACGCTGAGCCGCATCCATCGCCAAAGCGCCGACAATCCGATCCTCGATCTGGCTCATGCGCTGGCCGATCCGATGCTGGACTTCTATCATTTCGAACGGATGGTGACCGAGGCTGCCGAAAAGGACGAACGTGTCGTCGTCGCCCAGCGGGTCGAGGCGGACCTGATGGCCCGCTCGCCTTGCCTCGTCTGGACGAACAAGACGCGCATCCGCTTGATCCATGCCTTCCGCGCCGCGTTTGACGCGCCCGCTGACAGCCTTTTGCCAGGAGAGCCGTTGATCTGCGACGGGATCGAATTGCCGATTAAGCATCGCAAGAAGCGGCTGGACCTGGAGGCGCGCGGCCTGATCAAGGGCGCACAGGTCATCTACCTTGGGCCGGGCAAGCGGCCCGGCTTCAGTCGGCTGCATGTGCTGGGGGCGATCGACCCGCAGATGTCCGCCGCCAGCATCGTCAAGATCGAACTGGAAGGGAACGACGAACCCTTCATCCCCTTCGCGGCCAAGATGGGCGCGACCTTTCTGCATGGGGCGGCTGTGACAATCCACAAGGCACAGGGGTCACAGTGGGACACGGTGCAGGTCTTTGCCCCGGATATCGAGATGGCGTCCCGCATGGGTCGAGTCGAGGCCGGGCAACCGCTGTGGAAACGTCTTGCCTATGTCGCGATCACGCGGGCCGAGACGCAATTGCGCTGGGTCGTGCGCAACCGGCTGGCAAAGCCTACGGACCCGTTCCTGCATGTCGACGATCTGGATGCCGGACCGGCCCCGCTGACGCTGACGGTGCAGTCGGACGAGGATTAGCGCTTCAGCGCCGCAGCCCCCGCTGATGCCGCCCACCCCGCCGCCACGGCAATGATCAGCGACAGCAGACCATACAGGAACGGCTGCACATGGGCGAGGTTGTAAAGCCAGCGTTCCAGCCCGACCTTCTGCACCGGAATGACGGTGCTTTGCGTATCGATGATCCGACCGCCCCGCGTCAGAAAGATGCGGGCCAGATAGTCGCCCTCGATCAGGTTCGCGGGCAGGCGAAAGGACGCACGGAACAGGGTATCCTGTTCCAGATCGACGGCACCTTCGTTCATCTGGAACAGCGACTCCTTGGCCCGGATGCGGATCAACGCATCGGTGAACGCCCCGCTGTCGGACACCGTGGCCCCGACGGACCGGATCGCGCGGGGAATCGTGATTTCGTTGCGCAGGTCTTCGGTATCGCGCAGCACTTCGTTCAGCGGGCCGCTGGTCGCCACGGCATAGAACGACGGGGCGCGGTCGACCTCGACCTCTGCCGTATTGATCCAGATGCCCAGCTGCCGCGACTTGCGGTAGACCGAAACCTCCTGATCGGGACCGGCGACCGCGATGATCACGCCAAGCGCGCCACTGTCCACCGGTTCCGGTGCCGTGCGACTGACAGCGCCGAAGATCAGGATGTCGGACCCGTCGAAACTGGCGGTGATCGACACGGAATCCTGACTGAGCCCCAGCACGATGCTTTCGGCCCGCAGGGGACTGGCCAGGACCAGCAGAAGGAGGGCCACCCACCGCATCACACCTCTCCCGCCGCCTTCAGGGAATAAAGCTCTGACGGTTGCAGCAGCAGGTCCAGCCCCAGCTTGCCGCAGACCAGCAGGACGAGGATCGCAAGCAGGATGCGCAGGCTTTCTGCGCGCAGCTTCAGCCCGATGCGGGTGCCGATCTGCGCGCCGATGACGCCGCCGACGATCAGCAGCAGGGCCAGCATGATATCGACGGTGTAGTTCGTCGTCGCATGCAGCATCGTCGTGTAGGAAGTGACGAAGATGATCTGGAACAACGACGTGCCGATGACGACCTTGGTCGGCATCCCCAACAGATAGATCATCGCGGGCACCATGACGAAACCGCCACCGACGCCCATGATCGCCGACAGGATGCCTACCAGAACGCCGACGAGCAGCGGCGGAATGACCGAGATGTAAAGACCCGAGACCCGGAACTTGACCTTCAGCGGCAGATTATGGACCCAGTAATGATGCTTGCGCGGCTTGCGCGCACCGCCGGGACGACGCGACTTGATGATGGCATTGACGCTTTCGATCAGCATCAGTCCGCCAATGACGCCCAGAAAGACGACGTAGAACAGGCTGACCAACAAATCGACCTGCCCGAGTTCGCGCAGCGTGTTGAAGATCACGAGGCCCAGCGACGACCCCACGAGGCCGCCGATAAGCAGCACGACGCCCATCCGCAGATCGACCGTGCGCCGCTTCAGATGCGCCAGCAGCGCGGAAAAGGACGACGCGACGATCTGGTTGGTCGACGTGGCAACCGCCACTGCGGGAGGGATGCCGACAAAGAACAGCAGCGGCGTGATCAGGAACCCGCCGCCCACGCCGAACATGCCCGACAACACGCCCACGAGGCCGCCCAGCCCGAGGATCAGGAAAACGTTGACCGAAATCTCGGCGATGGGCAGGTAAAGTTGCATCGAGTGTCCCGTGGGGGATGCGCCGCCTTACAAGACTGCGGATCGGCACCGGTGTCAAACCGTTCGGTCAGCGTTCCTTGACGTAGGGCTCTCCACCCGCCTTGGGTGGGATCGCCTTGCCGACGAACCCGGCCAGGATCACCACTGTCAGGATATAGGGCAAGGCATCCAGAAGCTGGGTCTGCACGTTGAAGCCAACGGTGCGCTCGATCAGGTCGGGCCGCAGCGCTAGGGCTTGCAGGAAGCCGAACAGCAGTGTCGCCCCCAGGCAAGGCCAGGGCTTCCACTTGGCAAAGATCAGCGCCGCCAGTGCGATATAGCCGCGCCCCGCGCTCATGTCCTTGGTGAAGCCGGCCTGCAATGCGGTCGCGAGGTAGGCACCGGCCAAGCCGCACAGCACACCGCAGATCGCCACAGCGGCAAAGCGCAGGCCGATGACCGAGACGCCGGCCGTGTCCACCGCCGCCGGGTTTTCGCCAACCGCGCGCAGGCGCAGGCCGAACCGCGTGGCATAGAGCACCCACCACGTCAGTGGCACGATCAGCAGGGCGATATAGACCAGCGCCGTGTGGCCCGAGATGAGTTCATAGTAGATCGGGCCGACGATTGGCACGTCGCGCACCTGATCGGCGAAGGGCAGGGTGATCGGGTTGAACCGCGCGGCCCCGGCCAGTTGCGGCGTCCGGCCACCCTGACCGAACCAGCTTTGCGCGATGACGACCGTCAGGCCCGCCGCCAGAAAGTTGATCGCGACGCCGGAAATCAGCTGATTGCCGCGAAAGGTGATGGACGCGATCCCGTGTATGGCCGATAGGGCCAACGATGCCGCGACGCCGGCCAGCAGGCCCAGCCACACGCTTCCGGTGGTGAAGGCGATGGCGGCGGAAAGGAACGCGGCGGCCAACATCTTGCCTTCAAGCCCGATGTCGAAGATGCCGGCGCGTTCCGAATAAAGGCCGGCGATGCAGGCCAACAGCAAGGGTGTCGCAAGGCGCACGGTTGAATCGAGCAGTTGCAGGAGCGTCAGCAGGTCCATGTCGTCACTCCGCCGGGGTCAGTTTGGTCTTGGGTTTTGCCGCCCGGCGCCGCGCCAGAAAGAAGCTTTCCAGCGGCATCCGCACCATGTTGTCCAGCGCGCCCGTGAACAGGATCACCAGCGCCTGAATGACGACGATCAGCTCGCGCGGGATCGACGTCCAAAGCGCCAGTTCCGCGCCGCCCTGATACAGGAACCCGAACAGGATCGCGGCCAGAAACACGCCGAAGGGGTGCGAGCGGCCCATCAGCGCTACTGCGATGCCGATGAAACCGGCCCCTTCGACGGCGTTCAGGACCAGACGCTCCGCTTCTCCCATCACGTTGTTGATCGCCATCATGCCGGCAAGGGCACCCGAAATGGCCATCGAGATCACGATGATCTTCGTCGGGCTGATGCCGGCATATTTCACCGCCGATTCCGAATGGCCGAAGGCGCGGATCTCGTAACCCAGCCGCGTGCGCCAGATCAGCGCCCAGATCACGATGCAGGCCGCGACAGCGACGAAGAAGGTGACATTGGCCGGTGCGCCGCGGAACAGGGCGTTGTCCGCTGTGGAAAACATGTCCTGAAACGACGGCAGGAACGTCGTCTCGGGAAACTTGCCGGTCGCCGGTTCCATGTTGCCCGCAGGCTTCAGCACGCCGACCAGCAGGTAGTTCAGGAAGGCTGCCGCGATGAAATTGAACATGATCGTCGTGATGACGATGTGGCTGCCGCGCTTGGCCTGCAGGACGGCCGGAATGAACGCCCAGGCGGCCCCGAAAAGCGCGGCCCCCGCCGTGGCCGCGATCAGGGCCAGCGACCAGTGCGGAAAGGGGATGTAAAGGCAGACCAGCGCCACACCCAGACCACCCAGCACCGCTTGCCCTTCGCCGCCGATGTTGAACATCCGGGCGTGAAAGGCGATGGCGACGGCAAGGCCGGTAAAGATGAAATTCGTCGCATAATAAAGCGTGTAGCCCCAACCATAGGTCGACCCCAGCGCGCCATCGACCATCAGCTTCAGCGCTTCCCACGGGTTTTCACCGATGGCGAGGATCACCAGCGCCGACAGGATCGCGGCCAACAGCAGGGAAATGATCGGGATCAGGATCACGTCGGCCCATTTCGGCATCACGTCCATGTCTCAGACCCTTTCGCCCGTGCCCGCGTGGGCCAGATTTTCCTCGATCTTTTCGACGCTGACCTCTGACGGGGCACCCGTCACGCCGGCCATCAGCATGCCAAGTTCCCGCTCGTTCGTCTGCGCCGGATCGCGTTCGCCCATCATCCGCCCGTCGAACATCACAGCGATGCGATCGGACAGGGCTAGGATTTCTTCCAGCTCCACGCTGACCAGCAGGATCGCCTTGCCCTGGTCACGCAGCGCGACGATCTGCTGGTGGATGAATTCGATGGCACCGATATCCACGCCGCGCGTCGGCTGGCCGATCAGCAGCAGGTCTGGATTGCGCTCGATTTCCCGCGCGAGGACGATCTTTTGCTGGTTGCCGCCGGAAAAGTTCTTGGCCGCCAGTTTCGGATCGGGTGGCCGCACGTCAAAGCGGGCCATCTTTTCCTCGGTATCCTGCATCATCGCCGCGTGGTTCATCAGGATGCCCGATTGATACTTCGGATCGCGATGATAGCCGAAGGCGACGTTTTCCCATGCGGCATAGTCCATGATCAGACCCTCGGCCTGACGATCCTCCGGCACATGGGCGATGCTGCGGGAGCGGCGGCTTTGAGCGTCGGATTTCGTGCCGGTCAGGTCGATCGGGTCGCCGTTCATCTGGATCGTGCCTGTCGCCTTTTCGTAACCGCCCAGCACCTCCAGCAACTCGCTTTGCCCGTTGCCGGCGACCCCGGCGATGCCCAGAATCTCTCCGGCCCGCACCTGAAAGCTGACGCCCTTCAGGCGGTGCACGCCCTTGGCATCGGTGACGTTCAGATCCTTCACGTCAAGGATCACCCGACCCGGCGTGCTGGGTTTCTTGTCGACCCGCAGCAGGACCTTGCGGCCTACCATCAGTTCCGCCAGTTCCGGCGGGCTGGTCTCGGCGGTCTTCACCGTGGCCGTCATCTCGCCGCGCCGCATGACGCTGACGGTATCGGTAATCTCCATGATCTCGCGCAGTTTGTGAGTGATCAGGATGATCGTCTTCCCCTCGCGCCGCAGGTTTTCGAGGATGCGGAACAGGTGGTCCGCTTCTGCCGGGGTCAGCACGCCGGTCGGTTCGTCGAGGATCAGGATGTCGGCGCGGCGATACAGCGCCTTGAGGATTTCGACCCGCTGCTGCATGCCCACGCCGATGTCGGCAACCAGCGCGTCCGCATCGACGTTCAGCTCGTATTCCTTGGCCAGCGCGGTCAGTTCACGCCGCGCACGGGCGAGCGATGGGCGCAGCAAGCCCGAATCCTCTGCCCCCAGGACGATGTTCTCAAGGACGGTGAAGGTTTCCACCAGTTTGAAGTGCTGGAACACCATGCCGATACCCGCCGCGATCGCGGCCTGGCTGTCAGGGATGTCGACGCGCTTGCCAGCAATGAAGATTTCGCCCGCGTCAGCCTTGTAGAATCCGTAGAGGATGCTCATCAACGTCGACTTGCCGGCGCCGTTTTCGCCGATGATACCGTGGATCGTGCCCGGCATGACGCGGATGGAAATGTCCTTGTTGGCCTGCACCGGCCCGAAGGATTTCGAGATTCCCTTGAGTTCGATGGCGGGGGCAGAGGCTGCGGCAGCAGATGTCATGCGGACAATCCTCCGGCCCCGACGAATCCGATCAGGGCAGCGATCTGACCCTCTGTCATGTGGGCGTAATAGGTACCGTGCTGGCGGGCTTCACCGTCTTCCAGAAACGCTATGACGGCGCGGTGGTGGTCGCCGTGGCCATCGGACTGCACGACGGTCGCGGTCCAGCCGACGGCGGTGGCGGTGAATTCCCCGACGTAGTCCGCCAGCGCGTCCAATGTCGTCACGTCCTGTCCCGTGCGCGGATCGGCATAGATGAAATCATCGGCCATCGCACCTGCGATCAGGTCACGGCGGCGGGTCGCGTCACCCTCGCCCCAGGCGTCGAAGAAATGCTGGATCGTGTCGGTCATGCCTGTCCCCCGATGGGCAAGAGGCCGCGCCGATGGTTCAGCGCGGCCCCGATGTCATATTGGCCTGGGACGCTTAAAACGTCAGTGCCGGGCAGGATTCGTCGGACATGTAGTCATGTACGGTGATGGAACCGTCGGCGATCCCGGCCTTGGCTTCTTCAACGGCGGCCTGCATTTCAGCGGTGATGAGGTCGGCGTTGAACTCGTCCATTGCATAGCCGACGCCGTCCTCCGCGACACCCAGCGACGCGATGCCCGGTTCGATCGCATCGCCTGCGGTGAAGGCGTCATAGACGGCGTTGTCGACGCGCTTCAACATCGACGTCAGGACCTGGCCTGGGTGCATGTAGTTCTGGTTGGCGTCGACGCCGATGCCCAGCATCTCGTTGTCCGCAGCGGCTTGCAGGACGCCGACGCCGGTACCGCCGGCCGCCTGGAACACCACATCAGAGCCTTGAGACTTCTGCGCCAGCGTCAATTCGGTGCCCTTCACCGGGTCGTTCCACGCGGCGGGGGTGGTGCCGGTCATGTTGGCAATCACGTTGATGTCCGGGTTCACGGCCTTCGCACCCTCGGCATAGCCGCAGGCGAACTTGCGGATCAGCGGGATGTCCATGCCGCCGACGAAGGACACGGTGCCGGTCTTGGACGCCATCGCGGCCAGCATGCCGACAAGGTAGGATCCTTGCTCTTCGTTGAAGACGACGGATTTCACGTTCGGTGCCTCGACCACGGCGTCGATGATGACGAACTTGGTGTCGGGATAATCGGCGGCCAGATCACTCAGTGGTGTGGCGAACGAGAAGCCGGCCATGACGATCGGGTTGGCACCGGATTCGGCGAAGCGGCGCAGCGCCTGCTCGCGCTGGGCGTCGGACTGCAGCTCGACCTCGGCAAAGGTGCCGCCAGTTTCCTCGGCCCAACGGGTCGCGCCGTTGAATGCGGATTCGTTGAACGATTTGTCGAACTTGCCGCCCAGGTCGAAGATGATTGCAGGATCGGCCAGTGCCGCACCGGCAGACAAAGCCAGCGCCGCAGTGGCACCAAGGAATTTCGTGAAGATGGTCATGTGTCGTCTCCCAAGGAACGTCAGTTGCAGACCGGGCGGTTCGCGCCGCCCGTGTTTGATGGCCTGATAAGGCAACGCCGTGTGACGGTGGTCAACCGTTTCTTTGCGGAACTTGCCTGAAGTTTTGCCAAGCGGTCAAAATTCAGGCGGTCAGATCGCGGCGCAGAACCACGGCATCGGCAGGCGGCCCGTCGACACGGTGATAATAGGCGCGACGCAGCCCCACCTGCGTGAAGTTTTCAGAGGCGTAGAGCGCGCGCGCCGCATCATTGTCGGCAGCCACCTCCAGAAACGCCGTCGCCGCACCGGCCCGCACGGCGCGGTCGCAAAATGCCGCCAGCGCAGCGCGCGCAAGGCCCTTGCGACGCCTGTCGGGATGCGTGGCGATGGTCAGGATTTCCGCCTCGTCGAAGGTCACCCGGCCCAGAACGAAGGCAGAGGTGATGCCGCACAGGATCACGCCGCGCTGCGCCAGCAGATCGGCGAACTCCACCGCGGACCACGGGCGTTCGGTCGTGAACGCCGCCCGGTGCGTGGCGGCGAGGGCGGTCGGCGTCATGGGACGATGGTGGGCGGTGCGTCGCGGGCAGGGGCAGCATCCGCAGAACGCAGATACAGCGGCGCAGGGCGATCGGGATGGTCCATGCGATAGATCGGATCGGCAGCCAGCAGGGCGATGCCTTCGACGACGCTGGCGACGGGGGTGCCGATAATCAGGCCGTGGGCATCATGCATCACCTGCGCCATATCGCCCAGCACAGCGACCTCATCCGTCCCTGTCAGGGCCAGTGCGCCGGTGAGGTCGGTAAAGACCGGCGGGGCATCGGGCCAGCCGTCATTCAGGCGTTGGGCATAGACCATGTCGCGTGGCGCGCGCAGGGTGGACAGAACCGGACCCACCGTGCCAAAGGCCTGCGCCTCCAGCACGCCGACGCCGACGGCGGGTCTGCCAAGGCCCAGCGCCAGACCGCGCGCAGCGGCCACGGACATGCGGATGCCGGTAAAGTTGCCGGGTCCGACACCGACGCCGATCAGGTCGAGGTCGGCCCAGACGAGCCCTGCCTTCGCCAGCATCTCCTCCAGCATGGGCATCAGGTGTTCGGCCTGACCACGTGCCATGTCGTCGGTGCGGGTGATGATCCGATCGCCCAGCAGCAAAGCGGCGGCGCAGTGCGCCGCCGAGGTGTCGAATGCCAGAATGTTCGGATCAGGCGGCAACAGGCCGCACCTCGGTCACTTCGGGAATATAGTGCCGCAACAGGTTCTCGATCCCCATCTTCAGGGTCAGGGTCGAGGATGGACAACCGGCGCAGGCCCCCTGCATGTGCAGATAGACGACGCCGCGTTCGAACCCGTGGAAGGTGATGTCGCCACCGTCCTGCGCCACGGCGGGCCGCACGCGGGTATCGAGCAGTTCCTTGATCTGATCCACGATGGCACTGTCCTCGCCTTCATGTGTCGCATGGCCCGAAACGGGCTTGTGGTCCTCGCCCATCACCGATTGGCCGGACTGGTAGTGTTCCATGATCGCGCCCAGCAGGGCGGGCTTGATGTGGTCCCAATCGACGGCATCCGCCTTGGTGATGGTCACGAAGTCCATGCCGAAGAACACGCCCTCCACGCCGTCGACGGCGAATAGACGTTGTGCCAGTGGGCTGGACCCTGCCGCCTCTGGCGTCGGGAAATCGGCGGTCCCCACATCCAGCACGGTCTGCCCGGGCAGGAATTTCAGCGTCGCTGGGTTCGGCGTCGATTCGGTCTGGATGAACATGATAGCCGTCCTTTTTTGTCAGGTATCAGATATGCGCCTTTCGGGCGCATCCGTCAAGGTTTGGAACCATTCTAACTCGTCTCAGGTGATCGCTTCCAGCTTTTCCTTCGACAGATCGCCCGGCACGATCGTGATCGGGATCGGCAATGTCCCCGCCTGCCGCGACAGGGCAGAGATCAGCGGTCCCGGCCCCTTGTTATCGTCGCTTGCCCCCAGAACCAGTACGCCGATCTCCGGGTCTTCGGCGATCTGCGCCATGATTTCCGGCATCGGCTCTCCCTCGCGGATGACGAGGTTCGGGTTCACGTTCTGCCGGTCGCGCATCCACTTGGCGAAGACTTCGAAATGCACCTCGATCCGCTCCCGGGCTTCCTCGCGGAATATCTCTCCGACGCCGATCCAGTGGTTGAATTCGTCCGGCGGGATGATCGACAGCACGGTGACGCCGCCACCCGTCTTGGACGCCCGCATGGCGGCGTAACGCATTGCATTCAGGCATTCGCGGCTGTCATCCAGCACGACAAGGAACTTGCGCATCTTGACCCCTCCGGTTCGGCGCATCCTGTCGGATTGCAGCGCGGCTGGCAACGGTCACAGCGTTTCGGTCGCGGCCCAGTCCCAATACATCTCGCGCACGGCCTGCGTCACCGGGCCGCTGTTGTACTGCCTGTCATCAAACGCGCTGACCGGCGTGACCTTCATCATGTTGCCCGACAGGAACACCTCGTCGACGGTGCGGAAGTCGTCGAAGGTCAGAACCGCCTCACGCACATCGTAGCCATTTGCGCGCAGGTGCGTCATGTGGCGCGCCCGCGTGATGCCGGCCAGAAAGGTGCCGTTCGGGATCGGGGTAAGGACGACGCCGTCGCGCACCATGAAGACGTTGGCGCTGGCCGTCTCGGCCACATTTCCCATCGCGTCGGCGACCAGCGCGTTGCCGAACCCCTTGGATCGCGCCTCTGCCAACATTCTGGCATTGTTGGGGTAAAGACACCCCGCCTTGGCGTTGACGACGTTGTCCTCCATGACCGGTCGGCGAAAGCGGGTGGTGGTGAGGGTCGTCGACGCCCCGGCGGCGGCCATCGGAATCGCCTCGAGGCTGATGGCGAATCCGGTGGCCCCTTCCTTCGGCACGATGCCCAGATCGCCGCCCTCCAGTGCCCAGTACATCGGCCGGATATAGACGGCAGTGTCGGGCGCGTAGGCGGCCAACCCCTCGCGCACGATCTGCACCATGTCGGCGGCATCCACGGTCGGCGTGATCATCAGCGCGGTGGCGGACCGATTCACGCGGGCGCAATGGGCGACAAGGTCGGGCACGACGCCATGGGCATAGCGGGCACCGTCAAAGACCGTGGTGCCCAGCCAGGACCCGTGATCGGCGGCCCGCATGACGGCCAGATCGCCGTCATGCCAGCGGCCCTCGAAATACGTGCGGATCTGGGTGCCGGTCGCCATGACGCTGCCTTTCGGGATGGGATCGGCGGCACCCTAGGCAAAGCGGGCAGGCGGGTAAAGGCGGCGCATCCGGGACAGGACGCGCCGCCGGGATCGCACCGGGACAGGCGGCGATCCTTCGGGAGTGCAGCCGGGGAACTGCACGGTGATCCTGACCGCCGCGGGATTCAGATTTATGACGATTCGAAATCCGGGTGTGCATCCAGCAGCGCTTGCAGATCGAACCGACTGTTCACCATGCGAAGTTGGCCCTGCGCGTCGCGTGGCCACTTTGCCGCGTCCCTGTCGACGTAAAGCTCGACACCGTTCTGGTCCGGGTCGCGCAGATAGATCGCCTCTGACACGCCGCGGTCGGCAGCGCCGTCCAGCGGAATCCCGGCGGCCAGCACCCGACGCCGAACCGCCGCCAGCGACGCGCGGTCAGGGTAAAGAAACGCCGTATGATACAGCCCCGTATGCCCCGGCGGTGGCGGCGTTGCCCCCGCGCTTTCCCAGGTATTCAGACCGATGTGGTGGTGATAGCCGCCTGCCGACAGGAACGCGGCCTGCGGGCCATAGCGTTGCGTCACCGCAAACCCCAGCACACCGGCATAGAAGGCGATGGCACGGTCGAGGTCGGCGACCTTCAGGTGAACGTGCCCGATACGTGTGGCGGCAGGTGCGAGATCAGTCATGGCAAGCACTCCTTTGACCGCAATATAAACCCGAGGTTTGCGCACAGAAGACGGTATTTCCACACGCAAGCCCTGCACCCTTGCGCAGGCCAGTCTTCTTCTGGTCAAAAATATCTCCGCCGGAGGCTGCTGCCTTCAGGCAGCGCACCTGCGCGACCGGTCGGCCTTGGCGCTGGGTCAGCGCAGAAGGCCGACGATCTCGTAGGTGCGTGCCAGGATCGGTGCGGCGATGGCGCGGGCCCGGTCGGCCCCGTCGGCAAGGATGCGGTCGATCTCGGCGGGGTCGTCCATCAGGCGTGTCATCTCTTCCGATATCGGTGCGAGCTTCGCCACGGCGAGGTCGGCAAGGGCGGGCTTGAACCGGCCCCAGCCGGCACCGGCATATTCCGAGATTACCGCTTCGGGTGTCGCATCCGACAGGGCGGCGTAGATGTCGATCAGGTTGCGCGCCTCGGCCCGGTCCTTCAGCCCGTCCAGTGTGTCCGGCAGTGGCTCCGGGTCGGTCTTGGCCTTTCGGAACTTTTTCGCGATGGTGTCGGCATCGTCGCGCATGTTGATGCGTTCCATGTCCGAATCGCCCGACTTCGACATCTTTTTCGTGCCGTCGCGCAGGTTCATCACCCGCGTTGCAGGGCCGTCGATGACCGCTTCCGTCTCGGGGAAGAAATCGATCTTGAAATCATGGTTGAACTTGGCCGCGATGTCGCGGGTCAATTCCACGTGCTGCTTCTGGTCCTCGCCCACCGGCACATGGGTCGCGTGATACAGCAGGATGTCGGCGGCCATCAGCGACGGGTAGGCGTAAAGCCCCAACGACACCTTTTCGGCGTTCGACCCTGCCTTGTCCTTGAATTGCGTCATCCGGTTCATCCAGCCGACCCGGGCGACGCAGTTGAAGATCCATGCCAGCTCTGCGTGGCCGGACACGCGGGACTGGTTGAACAGGATCGACTGCGTGGGATCCAGCCCGGCGGCAATGTAGCCTGCGGCGACCTCGCGGGTCGCATGGCTCAGTTCGCCGGGGTCCTGCCAGACGGTGATCGCATGCAGGTCGACGACGCAATAGATCGTCTCCATCTGGCCCTGCATCCCGACAAAGCGCTTGATGGCACCCAGATAGTTGCCCAGCGTCAGCCCGCCTGACGGCTTGATGCCGGAAAAGACCCTTTGCGTGAAGGCGGCGGGGGTAGGGGTGGTCTGGGTCATGGGATCATCCGGGGTGGTCAGTGGGAGCAGGGTCGCTTACCCATGCCAGAGCGGCCCCGGAACATCAACAATCGCCGCGTTCCTGCAGAAAGCCAACCGACCATGAGCGACGAACCCGCACCCTTCGAGAGCCCCTTCAACGCCATACCGCCGGTGATCCTTCTGCTAGTCATTGCCGTCGTCGCGATCGAACTGACGCTCAGTGCCGGTGCAGCGGGCCTTGTCGGCGGACCGAACGGAATCGGCTGGCGTCTGACGGCACTCAACGACTATGCGTTTTCCCCCGCCGTGCTGGACTATGTCTGGTCGCGCGGCGACACCAGTCTCGACCTGCTGAAGCGGTTCGTCACCTATGCCTTCGTGCACGGCAGCTTTACCGACGCGCTGTTCGGCGCGGCGCTGTTGCTGGCCCTGGGCAAGTTCGTGGGCGATGTCTTTTCGCCGCTGGCGACGCTGGTGGTGTTCGTGCTGGGCACCCTGGCCGGGGCGCTGGCGTTCGGCGTGTGCGTCGGCGGGGCCACGCCGCTGTTCGGGGTCTGGCCGGCGGTCTACGGGCTGATCGGCGCCTTTACCTATATCCTGTGGTTGCGGCTTGGCGCAGCCGGCCAGAACCAGATCGCCGCATTCCGCCTGATCGGTTTCCTGTTGGCGTTGCAACTCGCCTTCGGACTTCTGTTCGGGTCCAGCCCGATCTGGATCGCCGAGCTCGCGGGCTTTGTCGCAGGCTTTGCCGCATCCACCGTGCTGGCCCCGGGCGGGTGGAGCGCGCTGCTTGTGCGGCTGCGTCAAAGGTAAGGGCGGGACGCCTTCAGCGGGAGAGTTTATCTGGCCAGATGAATGCGGGTCAGCGCCGAAGCGCGCGGCGGAATTCCTGCAGTTTGAAGGCGCCGACGGCCTGTCCGATGGCAAAGTAGCTGACGATCCCGACCCCGACGAGTGCGGAAAGGGCGATGTAGCGCAGGCCCGGCGATCCGAACCAGGGGCCAAGGATCACCTGCGTCAGCCACAGGACGACGCCCATCCCGGCCGCGGCCATGATGATGCGCCAGATCCGCGCCTTGAAGCGGTCGTCGAGCGTTGCCGCCGCGCCCATGTTCCGGCTGCCACGCCACAGCAGGACGACCATCGCCCAGCCGGTCATCGTCGTGCCGAGGGCTGCGGCGATGAACCCGATGAACGGGGCAAGGCCCACGGCCAGCACAAGATTCAGGATCATCGCGATCGCGGCATAGCGAAAGGGGCTGCGGGTGTCCTCCCGCGCGAAGAACAGCGGTTGCAGCGTCTTTTGCAGTACGAAGGCAGGCAGGCCGAGGCCATAGACCGCGACCGTCAGGGCGGTTGCGGCCGTATCGTCCACCGTGAAGGCACCGCGCTGGAACAGGACGGAGACCAGCGGCAGCGGAATGACGATCAGCGCCACGGCGGCGGGAACCGTCAGCGCGAGGCTGAGTTCGGACGCCCGGTTGAATGCGTCCCGTCCCCCTGCCGTATCGCCACCGCGCAGCCGGCGCGACAGATCCGGCAGCAACACGACGCCGATGGCGATCCCCACGACACCGAGGGGCAGTTGGTAGAGCCGGTCCGCATAATTCAGCCAGGCCACGGCCCCTTCGTAGAAGCTTGCGACTTGACGACCGACCAGCAGGTTGATCTGCACGACGCCACCTGCGAGGGCGGCCGGGGCGGCGATATAGGCAAGACGCTTCAGTTCCGGTGTCATGCGGGGTCGCTTGAACCGCAGCGGATAGCCCGCGCGCGCCGCGGCCCACCAGACGACGGCCATCTGCACCATGCCCGCGAACGGCACGGACAGCGCCAGCGAATCCCCGACGCGCAGCCCCAGCGCCTGATCCAGGCCCATGCCGAGCGTATCGCTCATCGGGCGGCCCAATGCTGCGGCGAGGACGATGGTGACGATGAAGACCATGTTCAGCAGCACCGGCGCGGCTGCCGCAGCCATGAAGCGACCCGTGGCGTTCAGCACGCCCGACAGAAGTGCGGCAAGCGAGATGAACAGGATGTAGGGAAACGCGTAGCGACCGTATTCCACCGCCAGATCGAATCGCGCGTCGCCGCGAAAGCCTGCGGCCATCGCCGTCACCAGAAGCGGCATCAGGACGATGCCGAGGATCGTGAACCCGGTCAGGATCACCGCCATGCCGACAAAGGCATCCTGCGCGAAATCCTCTGCGCCTTCACCCGATTCCACCTTTTTCGAGAACATGGGGATGAACGCCATGTTGAACGCGCCCTCGGCAAAGAAACGGCGAAACAGGTTCGGCAGCGAGAAGGCGACGAGAAAGGCTTCGGCGATCGGGCCGGTGCCAAGGTAGCCCGCGATCATGATGTCGCGGACGAAGCCCATCACGCGGGACAGCAGGGTCCAGATGCCCACGGTAAAGAAGCCGGACATCAGGCGGATCGGTTTCATGGGGCGGCCCTTACGATTGCGGCGTCACGTTTGCGCCCGTTCGCTGCCACGGTCAATGGCCTCGCGCAGGCGGCGTTCAAGCCCGTGGCGTTTGGTTTCGCTGTGGAATTTCAGCCCTGTCAGGTCCTTGACGTAGAACGTGTCGACGGCCTGTTCGCCATAGGTCGCGATCACGGCACTCGCGATGTAGACATGCGCGTTGGCCAGCGTCCGGGTCAGGTCGAACAGCAGGCCGGGACGGTCGCGGGTGTCCACCTCGATGATGGTGTAGATCTCCGACCCTTCGTTGTCGAAGGTGATGGTGGTCGGCACCCGGAAGGCCCGCATCCGTTTCGGCAGCTTGTCGCGGTCGGCCAGCGCGTCGCGCGGAACGACTTCGCCCATCAGGGTCTTGTGGATCATGTTGCGCAGGCGCGGCAGGCGGCTTTCCTCGAACGGGTGACCGTCGCCATCCTGAATCCAGAACACCGCCGTCGCGTAGCCGTCGTTCGACGTATAGGTGCGGGCATCCACGATGTTCGCGCCGACCAGCGCCAGCGCGCCGGTCATGCGGCTGAACAGGCCGGGATGATCGACCATCGCGAAACAGGCGCGGGTTGCATCGCGATCGGGGTCCGGCATCAGGTCGATGCGCACCTCGTCATTGGGAATGTCACGCAGCAGGTTCGCAAAGATCACGTGCGTCGCGGGCGGCAGCCCCTGCCAGTAGGGGCCATAGTGACGCCCCATCTCGCGTTTGACATGCGCCGTGTCCCAGCCCGACAACGCGTCGCGCAGGGACCGTTTTGCCACGTTCTCGCGGGTTTCCCGGTTCACGTCCTCCAGCCCGTTGTCCAGCGCAGAGCGCGTTGCGGCATAGAGGTTGCGCAGCAGCACGGCCTTCCAGTTGTTCCAGGTACCCGGCCCGACGCCCCTTATGTCGCAGACCGTCAGCACCGTCAGCAGGTCCAGCCGCTCGACGGATTTCACCGCCTTGGCAAAGCCACGGATCGTGCGCGGTTCGGAAATGTCGCGCTTCTGCGCCGTGTCCGACATCAGCAGGTGGTAGCGGATCAGCCATTCGACCGTCTCGCATTCGCGCTTGTTCAGTCCCAGACGCGGTGCCACGCGGCGCGCGATCTGGGCGCCGAGGATCGAATGATCCTCTGGCCGGCCCTTGCCGATGTCGTGCAGCAGCAGGGCGACGTAGATGACCTTGCGGTTCACGCCCGCCTTCAGGATACCCGAGACCAGCGGCAGGCTTTCGCCCAGCTCTCCCCGCTCGATCTGGCTCAGGTGACTGATGCACTGGATGATGTGTTCGTCCACCGTGTAATGGTGATACATGTTGAACTGCATCATCGCGACGATCGGGGCAAAGTCCGGAATGAACGTCCCCAGCACGCCAAGCTCGTTCATGCGCCGCAGGGCGCGTTCGGGGTTCCCGTGCTTCACCAGCAGGCCCAGGAACAGCTTGTTCGCCTCCGGGTCGTTCTGAAGCGACGCGTCGATCAAATGCAGGTTCGCCGCGATCAGGCGCATGGCATCGGGATGCAGCAGCGTGCCGGTGCGCATCGATTCCTCGAAGATGCGCAGCAGGTTCATCGGATCGGCGAGAAAGGTCTTGGGGCCCGAGACGGTCAGGCGGTTCTGCTTGATCGCATAGGGCGGCTGGACCTTGGGTTTGCGCCGCAGAAGGCGTTCCAGCATCGGGGCCGCCTTGGCGTGGGATTTTTCCTGCGCGACCAGGAATATCCGGGTCAGGTCGCCGACCATCGTGGCATGGCGAAAATAGGCCTGCATGAAATGTTCGACGCCGCGCCGCCCGCCGCCGTCGGCATAGCCCATCGCCTCTGACACGGCGACCTGCATGTCGAAGGTCAACTGGTCCTGCGCGCGGTCGGCGATCAGGTGCAGATGACAGCGCACGGCCCAGAGGAATTCATGCGCGGCGCGGAAGGTCTCGTATTCTTCCTGTGTAAAGACCTTGTGGCGCACCAGTTCGGAAGCGTCCCGGACGCCGTGGATATACTTGCCGATCCAGTAAAGGGATTGCAGGTCGCGCAAGCCGCCTTTCCCCTCTTTAACGTTGGGTTCGACCATATAGCGCTGACCGCCCTGCTTGCGGTGACGCTGGGCGCGTTCGTCCAGCTTGGCCTGAATGAAATCGGGGGCGGAGGACTTGAAAAGCTCGGTCCAAAGGCGCTTGCCCAGGTCTTCGGCCAACCGTTCGTCACCAGTGAGATAGCGGTATTCCACCAAAGAGGTGCGGATCGTGTAATCCTCGCCCGCAAGGCGCAGGCAGTCCTTGATGGTGCGGCTGGCATGGCCGACCTTCATCTTGAGGTCCCACAGCATGTAAAGCGTGGATTCGATTACGCTCTCCGCCCAGGGGGTGATCTTGTAGGGTGTCAGAAACAGCAGGTCCACGTCGGAATGGGGTGCCATCTCGCCACGACCATAGCCGCCGACCGCGATCACGGACAGCCGCTCGCTGGTTGTCGGATTGGGCAGCCGGTGCAGGTGGTTGCGGGCGACTTCCAGCACCGTCTTGATGATCTGGTCGGTCAGCCAACTGTAGGCGCGGGTGGTCGGCGTGGCGCGGAACGGCTGTGCCAGAAAGGCCTCGCGGATCGCCGCGCGGCCCCGCGCCTGCGCGGCCTTGAGAATTCCCACCGTGGCGGCCCGCAGGGTCCGGTCGTCGGGCACGGCCTTGGTGATCTCGGCCAGCTGAAAGGCGACATCGGCCGCGTCAAAAATCTGCGACGCCGGCAGGATCAGATCCTCCGGCGTCGCGGCGATGGGATGACCGATCGGTTCAGCTGCCAGCACGGCCGAAACTGCGTGGGGCATTTTCAAGGACAACCATCTGGTTGCCGCGCACGGTGGCGATGGCCAGGCCGCGTTCGTTCAGACCCGACGGCAGGAAGCGAAAGATGCCGTTCGTGCCTTGGAAACCCTGGCTGGTGGTCAGGGCCGATTTGGTCAGCGCATTGCGGTTTCCGGTCGCGGCCAGTGCGCCGATCGCGGCGATCCCGTCGTAGGCCAGGCCGGCCAGCGGATGTGGATCGTTGCCGTAGGCCGCGCGATAGCGTGCTTCGAAACTTGCGACAGTGCCGCGATCCGGGACCGCGAACAGCCCGCCCTGCACGCCCGGCAGCGCCAGCGCCTGCGGGGCGACGGACCAGTTGGTCAGTCCGATATACCGTGTGTCGACCGGATTGACGCCCGCCTCGGGCAGGGCGGTCGCGATCAAGGGCAGGTCGGCGTTTGCCCCGGCGGTCAGAAAGACAGCCTGCGCCCCCGCTGCCTTCAGCGTGGCGGCGATCTGCGGTGTTGCCGACACGATGCCTTGTTGGGACAGCGGATAGCTGCCGACCCCGGCGACCTGCGCGCCGTTCGCCTGCACCGCCGAGATGATCGCATCGCGGCCAAGCTGACCGCCAAGGTCGTTGGCGTGGACGACGCCAAATCGCTCGATCCCTGTCTGGCGCGCATATGACACGAGGCGGTTGGCGGTGTTGTTGAAGGTGGACCCGAGGATGAACACGTTTCCGCCGGCCACGGTCGGATTGTTCGACAATGCCAGCACGTTGATGTTGCGCGCGGCCACGGCATTGCCGACCGGGTTCACCGTTTCGCCGTAAAGCGGGCCGACGATGATCTTCGCCCCCTCGTCGGCGGCTTGAGTCGCGGCCTGCGCGGCCATTGCGGGACTGGCCCCGCTGTTGTAGACCCGAAGGTCGATCTGAACACCGTTCAGGTCGGCAATCGCCAGGCGGGCCGCATTCTCGAGGTTGCGTGCCAGGGTCGCATCGTTGGAATCGCCGGACCCGGCTGGCACCAGCAGCGCGACCTGCACGGGCGCATTGGGGTCGATGGCGACACCTGTGTTCGTTTGCTCGTTGATGGGCATGGCCGCACAGGCGGCCAGCCAGGTGAAGGCCAGAAACCCTGTCATGCGCGCAGCCAGCCGGCGCAGAATGGGTGTGGGCGCGGGGGGCAGCAAGGCAATCATCGGCAGCATCCTCTTGTTTTTCGGTCGTTGGAGTGCGACGGGCGTTGTCGTCATGCCCGCAGGTCCCCATTGTTGAATGGCTCGGGCATCATAAGGCAGGGCGCACAGGGGTCTAGGCATGAATCACGAGATCAGACCATTGAGCGCGGGATTGTATCTTGTCGCGACCCCGATCGGGTCGGCCCGCGACATCACCCTGCGCGCGCTCGATATCCTTGCAAGCTGTGACCTGATTGCAGCCGAGGATACCCGGACGGCCCGAAAACTGATGGAGATACATGGCGTTCCGCTGGGCAAGAGACAGGTCGTTGCCTTTCACGATCACAGCAACGCGGGTCAGGTCGACCGCCTTGTCGCAGCCATCGCCGCGGGTCGATCCGTCGCCTGTGTGTCGGAAGCGGGCACGCCTCTGATCGCCGATCCCGGCTATGAACTGGCAGTTGCGGTTCAGGCCGCGGGGCTTCCGGTGACGGCGGCACCCGGCGCGTCGGCCGTGCTGACGGCCCTTGCGGTCGCGGGCCTGCCGACCGACCGCTTCGCATTCCTCGGCTTTCTGTCCGCGGCGGCTTCACAACGCAAGACGCAACTCGCAGAGGTCCGAGAGATGCCGTTTACCTTGGTGATCTATGAATCGCCCAAGCGTGTTCACGATCTGTTAAGTGATGCGTGCGATGTTCTGGGGGAAGGTCGGTCTGCGGTGGTGTGCCGCGAGCTGACGAAGAAGTTCGAGGAGGTGTCGCGCGGAACGTTGGGATCGCTGATGGGCGATTTCGAAGGTCGCGCCGTAAAGGGCGAAGTCGTCGTGCTGATCGGCCGTGCCGGTGCCCAAACCGTGGCGGACGGCGATGTCGAAAAGGCCCTGCGCGACGCGATGACGACGATGCGGGTGAAGGATGCGGCCACGGCAGTCGCCGGCGCGCTCGGGTTGCCCCGCAGGCAGGTCTATCAGACGGCCTTGGATATGGATCGAAAGGACGAATGACAATGTCGACATCGATACGCAGCCGAACGAACTATCATGCGGGCGTCGCGGCCGAGGATATCGTCGCACGGTGCTACGCCGCGCGCGGCTGCGCCGAGGCGGCGCGCCGGTGGCGGGGGCAGGGTGGCGAAATCGACCTCATCTTGCGCGACGGCGATTCCGTCGTGTTCGTGGAGGTGAAGAAAAGCCGGACCCATGCGCAGGCAGCGCAGCGTGTGACGCGTCGGCAGATGGACCGGATCTGCATGGCGGCCTGCGAATTCGTCGGTGGCGAACCGCGCGGTTCGCTGACGCCGATGCGGTTCGATGTGGCGACCGTCGATCAGTCCGGCGATGTGCGGGTCGTGGCGAACGCCTTCGGCGGTTGGTGACGCGCCATTGCGGATCGGTCGGGCCTGCGCCATATCGGTGACGCAACCCGTTCCGAAAGGCCGCCCATGTCTTTGAAAGTCGCGATTCAGATGGACCCGATCGGGCCGATCAACATCGATGCCGACAGCACGTTCCGCATCGCGGAAGAGGCACAGGCCCGCGGCCACAGGCTGTTCTACTACACGCCAGACAAGCTTGCCTATCGTGAAGGGCGCGTGACGGCACGCGGTTGGCCGCTGACCGTGCGGCGGGAAAAGGGAAATCACTATTCACTCGGGGAAGCCGCCGAAGTCGATCTGGCGGATTTCGATGTCGTCTGGCTTCGCCAAGACCCGCCCTTCGACATGGGTTACATCACCACGACGCATCTGCTGGACATGATCCGCGACACGACGCTGGTGGTGAACGATCCCTTCTGGGTCCGCAACTACCCCGAGAAACTGCTGGTGTTGCGGTTCCAGGACCTGACGCCGCCCACGATGATAGCCCGCGACCTCGACACCCTGCGCGGTTTTCGGTCTGCCCACGGCGATGTCATTCTGAAGCCGCTTTACGGCAATGGCGGGGCCGGCGTGTTCAAGCTGTCACAGGGTGACGGCAACCTCGCATCGCTGCACGAGCTTTTTTCCGGCATCAACCGCGAGCCATTGATCATGCAGAAATTCCTGCCGGCGGTCGCCAAGGGTGACAAGCGCATCATCCTGGTCGACGGCGAACCCGTCGGGGCGATCAACCGCGTGCCGGCGGCAGGCGAGACACGGTCGAACATGCATGTCGGCGGCCGACCCGAAAAGGTCGCGCTGACCGACCGGGATCGCGAGATCTGCGCGCGGATCGGGCCACTGTTGCGCGAGAAGGGTCAGATTTTCGTCGGCATTGACGTCATCGGCGACTGGCTGACCGAGATCAACGTGACCTCGCCCACCGGCATCCAGGAACTGGAACGCTTCGACGGCACCAACATCGCCGCGCAAATCTGGCTGGCGATCGAAGCCCGCCGCGTGGACTAGGGCAGTCTGATCACCGGGGCCGAGCCAAGCGGGATCGGTCCCAATGCCATGCCGCCATTGGCAAAGGTCAAGGGCAGCGACAGGGTATCGTCAGCCGACAGCAGGCCGGCCATCGTCCGGATCGTCTGCACAGATTGCGGCGCGATTGCCCCTGTCGCAGCCAGCAGATCGACCACCGTGTCCCACCCCTTGGCCTTCAAGGCGATCTGCCCGGTCGGCAACCCTGCGGCATCCACGGTCAGCGCACCGCTGCCCGTCAGCCGCAGGTCGCCCCAGGTCAGATCGAGGCTGTTGAGCGTCAGTTCCTGGATCAAGGGGCGCGCCGGCATCATCGCATGGCGGTCCAGCGGCCGATCGAGCACCATTGTCGCGTCCGTCGTCAGCCGTGCCGCGCCCGCGGGCAGACCGGGCAGCCCGGCCACGGTCACGAGATCGTCGAGGCTCAGGAAGCCTTCGTAGGTGTTCGGCTGCGGGTCCAGGGCGCGCAGAGCCAGCAGGCTCTTGCCCGCTGACAGTCCAGTCCCCGCTGCGGTCGTGACCGTCAACCCCTGCGCTTCGGCGGTCATGGTGTCAAAGCCGAGCGCCGTCGTGGCCGCGACGGCGAAGCTGGCGCGCAACCCATCGGCGTTCACCGCAATGATCTGCGGACCGACTGTCACGGTCTGACTGGGCGCAAAGACTGCGATAACCTTGTTCGGGCGGTAGGACAGGGCCGCCGTCTCGACCCAAGGGGTCTGCCAGACGAACGTGCCATCCGGCGAGGTCACCGAAAGTTCCCGCGCGGTCACATCAAAGCGAGAGGGAAAGCCGCCCGTTGTCAGGCTCTCGGTCTCGATCCGCCACCCCTGTGCCTCTGCCGCGGCAATGCCGTTTCGCAGGCCGCCGTCAAGCCCGCGGGACGCCAGTACCCAATATCCTGCATAGAGTGCGGCCACGACCAGCACGACGGTCAACAACAGCTTCATGGCGGGCCCTCGCATTCGGTTCGCCCCGCGTTTATAGGGGGCGGGAAGGAAGGACCAGTCACATGCGCTTGTGGGTTTTCGGCTATGGCTCGCTTTTGTGGAACCCCGGTTTCACCCCGGCCGAGGCACGCCGCGCGGTCCTGCACGACTATCACCGCAGCTTTTGCATGTTGTCGATCCACCATCGCGGCACGCCAGAGGCACCCGGTCTTGTGCTGGCACTCGATGCCGTGCCGGGCGGGCAATGCACCGGCATGGCCTTTCGCGCCGAGGATGCAGAGGCGGAACACGTGCTGAAGATGCTGCGGGACAGGGAACTGATCTCTTCGGCCTATCTAGAACGCACCGTGACGCTGCAGACCGAGGACGGTCCGCAGGACGCGGTGGCCTATGTGATCGACCCGCAACACGACCAGTACGTCCAGCTTGATCTGGACACGCAGGCCCGGATGATCGCGCGCAGTACGGGCGGGCGCGGCCCGAACCCCGAATACCTTTATCGAACGGCGGCGCATCTGGATCAGATGGACATCGTGGATCCTGACATGCGCTGGTTGGTGGACCGTGTGCGGGCCTTGACCGTCACCGATTAATCGTTTCCGTTTGCCCCGTAACACACTTAGGCTGTTGACGAATGACAGGACAGGACCGCCCGACGTGACGGATTTCAAGAGGCCCGACGTGCCGCCGCAGTTTTCCCAGCCCGTGCGGCAGATCACATCCATGCTGATCGCGCTGGCGCTGGTCGGGGCGGGGATCTACGTCGGCTTTGCGCAGATGCGGCAAATCTTTCTGTCGAACGCTTACCTGAACGGGTTGATCCTGTTCGTCTTCGTGCTGGGCGTCGGATCGACCTTTGCGCAGGTCTGGCAGTTGATGAAATCGGTGGAATGGATCGAGGGGTTCGCGACCCATCGTCCCGGCCACCAGATCACCGTTGCACCGTCGCTGTTGGCCCCCCTTGCGACGTTGCTGCGGTCGCGGGGTGCGCGGATGCACATCTCCTCGACGGCCGCGACCTCGATCCAGGATTCCGTCGCGCAACGCATCGACGAAGATCGAGAGATCACGCGGTATCTTGGCAACACTTTGATCTTTCTTGGCCTTCTCGGCACCTTTTACGGTCTGGCGACCACGGTGCCTGCGCTGGTCGAGACGATAAGGTCGCTGAACCCCGCCGCAGACGAAAGCGGGGCAGAGGTCTTCGCCCGCCTCCAGCAGGGGTTGGAAAGCCAGCTGGGCGGCATGGGCACGGCGTTCTCGTCTTCCCTCCTCGGGCTGGCGGGGTCGCTTGTCGTCGGCTTGCTGGAGCTTTTTGCCGGACACGGTCAGAACCGCTTCTACCGCGAGCTTGAGGATTGGTTGTCCACGATCACGCGCCTTGGTTTCGCCAGCGGCGAGGACGGTGGCGCGGGCGAGGACAGCGCCATGATGGCGGCCTTCGCCGACCACATGGGTGCGCAGCTGGACACGATGAAAGAGATGTTCGTGCAGGCCGAACAGACCCGGGGCCAGGCCGACGATCACCTTTCGCAATTGACTCGCACCATCGAACGCCTGGTCGACAGCCAGCGTGGCAACGGGGCGAACGAGGCGTTGCTGACCCGCATCGCCGAAGGGCAGGATCGTCTGATCACGCAGATGCAGGATGGTGGCGTCGACGGCCTTGACGCGGAAAGCCGGATGCGGCTGCGGTCCATCGATACGCAGATGCTGCGCCTGCTGGAAGAGGTCGCCGCCGGCCGGCAGGAAACGCTGGCCGATCTGCGCAGCGATCTTGCCGGTTTGACCCGCGCGATCAAGCAGAGCAGGAGGGACGCCTGACGCATGGCCCTGTCCCGTCGCACCCAGCGCATGAACGGCAACATCTGGCCCGGCTTCGTCGATGCGATGACCGGCCTGCTGCTGGTGCTGATGTTCGTGCTGACCATCTTCATGGTGATCCAGTTCGTCCTGCGTGAAACGATCAGTGGGCAGGCGACGCAGCTGGACGATCTGGCGGGGCAGGTGGCGTCCCTGACCAACGCGCTGGGCCTGTCGCAGGCCGAGACGGCGACCCTGACCGAGGACAACGCCGCGCAGTCCGAACGCATTGCCGTGCTGGTCGAGGAACGCGACCAGACCGCCGCCGCGCTGCAAAGCGCGCAGAACCGGATCACCGGGTTCGAGGCGCAGGTCGCGGGACTTCTGGCGCAGCGGGCCGATCTGTCGGCGCAGGTGGCCGGGTTGGAGGACAGCAACGCGGACCTTCTGTCCGAACAGGAGCAACTGACCCTTGCACTGGCCACCGCCCGGTCCGAGGTGGATGCGGAGGCAGAGGCCGCCCGTCTTGCTGCGGCCCGCCGGGACGCGCTTCAGGCGTTGGTCGATGACCTGAACGCGCAGACCGCCGACCTGACGGCACAGACCAGCGATCAGTCTGAGCGGATCAGCGACCTTGAAGCGGCGCAGCTTGTCGATGCCGCCGCCGCCGCCGCGTTGCGAGAACGGCTTGAGACTGCGGATACCGAACTGACTGCGATGACCCTTTCGCTGGAAGAACAGCGCAAGCGGGCCGAGGAGACGTTGACCCTACTGGCCGCCGCGAATGCCGGCCGGGACGCGTTGGCCTCCGACCTGTCCGCCGTGGAATCGACCCGGACCGCAGCATTGAGCGAAGCGGAGCGTCAGGCGGCCTTGCTGGCGACGGCCAATGCCGCCTTGTCCGAAGAGCAGGAGCTGAGCGCCGCGGCACAACGCCAGACCGCGCTGCTGAACGAACAGGTCGCGGCGCTGCGCCAGCAGGTCGGGACGTTGCAATCCCTGTTGAACGTCGCGCAAAGCGAAAGCGAGGATGCTGACGTGCAGATCGAGCAGCTTGGTGCCCAACTGAACACCGCGCTGGCCCGGGTCGCTGCCGAAGAACGCCGTCGCGCGGCACTCGAAGAAGCAGAGCGTGTGCGGCTGGAGGCCGAGAATCAGAACCTCGAACGCTTCCGGTCGGACTTTTTCGGTGAGCTGCGCGGACTGGTCGAAGGGCTTGATGGTGTGCAGATTGCCGGTGACCGCTTCGTGTTTTCGTCAGAGGTGCTGTTCGGCACAGGCGACGCGACCCTCTCGGCGCGTGGCCGACAGGAGATTGCGAAGGTTGCGACCCTGTTGCGGCAGATCGCAGACCGGATTCCCGACAACATCGACTGGATCATCCGCGTCGACGGTCACACGGACGATGTGCCGCTGTCGGGCAACGGCCAGTTTGCAGACAACTGGCAGCTTTCGCAGGCCCGCGCCCTGTCGGTCGTCAAATACATGGAAAGCCTCGGCATTCCGCCCAACCGCATGTCCGCCAACGGCTTTGCCGAATTCCAGCCGCTGAACCCGGCGGACACCGACGCTGCCCGCGCCCAGAACCGGCGGATCGAATTGAAGCTGACCGAACGCTAGTCCAGCGTGACCGTCGTGGTTTGCACATCGAGCGTCTGGCCGTCCCGCCGCATCTCGACCGTGCCGGCATAGTCGCCACGAGGCCAACCGCCCGGAGGCACCCGTCTGCCTCCGGCCCGAAACAGTTGCGCCTGATCGCGGTCCAGCGTCTGCGTATCGGTGAAGACCTCGCCCTGCGGACCCCGGATCGCCAGGGTCACCGAGTCGCCGACCCTGCCGCCAAAGGCGAATCCCCAGACGACCAGACCCGGTGCCGTGGCCGGCATCGTCTGGCGGGCTGCCGTTCCGGCCTTTATCGCGGCATATTCCGGCACAGCGTCACTGAAACCGGCGCTGATTAGCCCGCCGGGCACGAAGGCGAAAGGCGTATTCCAAAGCGTCTTGCCCGATGCGTCGCCACAGGCGTTCGGGGCATCGGGTGCAAACGGGTCGACGACCGCACCGTCCTTGCGCACCGACAGATGGACATGCGGAAACTGCGTCTGCCCGGACAATCCGACCTGTCCCATCACCTGCCCCATCACGACCCTTTGCCCGGTTTGGACAACGACAGAGCCCTGTTTCATGTGGCAATACTGCGTTTCCCAGCCATCGCCGTGGCTGACGACGACACCGTTGCCGCATTCCCGGTCCGCCACATCGGGCGCGCCAGGCATGCCCTGCAAGACATCTGCCATGTCGTTGCGCACGCCGCGCACCGTGCCGGGCGCAGCAGCGATGACATCGACGCCCTCTGCCTGCATCGCCAGAGAGGGCAGGGCGAAGTCGGTCCCCTTGTGCCCGTCATAGGTCAACCGGCCGCACAGGAAATCCTGCGCACCGGAGCCCGGATCGTGATCGACGCCCTGCTGGATGTAGCAGGTCTGCGTCAGATCGCAGTCCAGCGGCGGTATCAAAAGAATGTCCCCCGCAGCCATTGTGGCTGCGAGGGACAGGATCGCGATTGCGCCGTTTCGGATCATTCAGCCGTCAGTAAAGGCGGCTTCTTGCCCGAAATTCGGGCCTGTTCCGGTGCCTCGAACGTCAGGTCCAGATCCTTGCCCTTCACGCCGACCTTGATCAAACCACCCTTCACCAGCTTGCCGAACAAAAGTTCCTCGGCCAGCGGCTTCTTGATGTGTTCCTGGATCACCCGGCCCAGCGGACGCGCGCCCATCTTGACATCGTAACCCTTGTTGCCTAGCCATTCGGCCGCGGCGGGGGTCAGTTCGATATGGACGTTGCGGTCGATCAATTGCGCCTCAAGCTGCAGCACGAACTTTTCGACCACCTTCATGATCACCTCTTTCGGCAACGCGCCGAAGCTGATGATCGCATCCAGACGGTTGCGGAATTCCGGCGTGAAGATGCGCTCGATCGCTGCCGTGTCCTCGCCCTCGCGGGTTTCGCGGCCAAAGCCCATCGCGTTCTTGCCCATTTCGGACGCGCCGGCGTTGCTGGTCATGATCAGGATCACGTTGCGGAAATCGGTCGTCCGGCCGTTGTGGTCGGTCAGTTTCCCGTGGTCCATCACCTGCAACAGGATGTTGTAGACATCCGGGTGCGCCTTTTCCATCTCGTCCAGCAATAGGACGCAGTGGGGGTTCTGGTCGACACCGTCGGTAAGCATGCCGCCCTGATCGAAACCGACGTACCCCGGAGGCGCGCCGATCAGTCGAGAGACTGCGTGCTTTTCCATGTATTCGGACATGTCGAACCGGATCAATTCCACACCCAGCGTATCCGCCAGTTGCTTGGCCACCTCGGTCTTGCCGACGCCGGTCGGACCCGTGAACAGGTAGTTGCCGATCGGCTTCTCAGGCTCGCGCAGACCCGCACGGGCCAGCTTGATGGCGGAGGCCAACGCCTCAATCGCCTGATCCTGACCGAAGACGACGCGCTTCAGCGACGATTCCAGATCCTTCAGAACTTCGGCATCGTCCTTGCTGACGTTCTTCGGCGGGATGCGGGCGATCTTGGCCACGACGGCTTCGATCTCCTTGATGCCAAGGGTCTTGCGACGCTTGGAATCGGGCAGCAGTTGCTGGGACGCGCCCGCCTCGTCGATGACGTCGATGGCCTTGTCCGGCAGCTTGCGGTCGTTGATGTAGCGCGCCGACAATTCGACGGCCGCCTTGATTGCGTCAGAGGTGTATTTCACCCCGTGATGCTCCTCGAAATAGGGCTTCAGACCCTTGAGGATCTTCACAGCGTCCTCGACCGAAGGCTCGTTCACATCGATCTTCTGGAACCGGCGGGACAGCGCGCGGTCCTTTTCGAAATGCTGGCGGAACTCCTTGTAGGTCGTGGACCCCATGCAGCGCAGCTTGCCGCCCTGCAACGCGGGCTTCAGCAGGTTGGACGCGTCCATCGCGCCGCCAGAGGTCGCACCGGCCCCGATGATCGTGTGGATCTCGTCGATGAACAGGACCGCGTCCTTGTGGTTCTCCATCTCGGTCATCACGGCCTTCAGCCGTTCCTCGAAATCGCCACGATAGCGTGTGCCGGCCAGCAGCGCGCCCATGTCGAGACTGTAGATCGTGGCCTTCGACAGCACCTCCGGCACTTCGTGGTTGACGATCTTGTAGGCCAGTCCTTCGGCGATGGCCGTCTTGCCTACGCCCGGATCACCCACCAGCAGCGGGTTGTTCTTGCGGCGGCGGCACAGCACCTGGATGCAGCGTTCGACCTCGTGCGCGCGGCCGATCAGCGGATCAAGGTCACCCTTGCCCGCCTTCGCGTTCAGGTCCACGCAATATTTCGCCAGCGCGGATTCCTTCTTGTCGCCATCGGTGACGCTCTCGTCCTCTTCGCGCGGGGTCGATCCCTGCACGGGGCGGCTTTCGCCGAAGGCCGGGTCCTTCGCCACGCCATGCGCGATGAAGTTGACCGCGTCATAGCGCGTCATGTCCTGTTCCTGCAGGAAATAGGCCGCGTTGCTTTCGCGTTCGGCAAAGATCGCGACCAGCACGTTGGCACCTGTCACTTCGGTCCGGCCCGACGACTGGACGTGGATCGCCGCGCGCTGGATGACGCGCTGGAACGCGGCCGTCGGCACCGCTTCTGATCCGTCGACGTCGGTTTCAAGCGTCGACAGATCGTCCGAGATGAAATCTTCAAGGTCCTTGCGCAACTCATCCAGATCGACCGAACACGCCTGCATCACGCGTGCGGCGTCGGGCTCGTCGATCAGGGCCAGCAGCAGGTGTTCCAGCGTGGCAAGTTCGTGACGGCGTGCATTGGCCAGGGCCAGGGCTCCGTGAATGGACTGCTCGAGCGTCGTTGAAAAAGATGGCACTTCGGGTGCTCCTTGCTATTCGGGGGTCCGGTGGGCGGGTCATCCGGAACGGACCGTGGCCTTGTCTTTGAGAGTTTGGCTTTTCGGCCCAACCTTCAAGGTTTTTCTTGTTAAGCCTGTTCACAAAAAGAATGACGTGTCGTGAACGCGGCGGTCTGACGGGCAAAAGCGATTCAGTCTGCCCGAGAGGTGTCAGAACCGGTCCCTGCGGGCCCGGATTTCGGTGAAAATTTCGGCGGGTTGTGCGTCGGCCATGTCGATGGCCTGTGCCAGAACCGGATCGTCGGCGCGCAGAAACGGGTTGGTTTCGCACTCCAGCGACAAAAGCGACGGGACGGTGGCATGGCCGTTTTCACGCGCCGTCCGCGTAGCCTCGGATCGAGACATAATCTTTGGATTGTTCGGTTCAAGGGATAATGCAAAACGCACATTCGTCATCGTGTACTCGTGACCGGAACAGACCGTCGTGTCGCCGGGCAGGGCGCGCAGCTTTTGCAGGCTGTTCCACATCTGCGATGGCGTGCCTTCGAACAACCGCCCGCACCCCATCGCCATCAGGCTGTCGGCGGTAAAAAGCAGTTGGGTCTCGGGCATATGGAACGCGATGTGACCGATGGTGTGGCCGGACACGTCGAAAATGTGGACCTGCTGACCGCAGACCGTGATCGTGTCCCCGTCCGCAACCTCCGTGTCCAGACGCGGCAGGCGGTGGGCATCGGCCTTGGCACCCACGACGCGGGCGTCGCCGCGCAGGGCCTGCAGCCCCTGCACATGGTCGTCATGGTGGTGCGTGATCAGGATGTCCGTCAGGGACCATCCCCGCTGATCGAGCACGGCCTGAACCGGCGCCGCCTCGGGCACATCCACGAGCGCTGTCTGGCCGGTCTGCGGGTCGTGGATCAGGAACGCATAGTTGTCTGACAGGCAAGGGACGGTGATCAGTTCAACGGGCATGGCAAGTTCGCTATTCTTTGCTAGGGTAGGCTGCAAGCCCGCCAATGGACCACGCAGACCGCAATGCATCTCGACGTACTTCAACTGCGCAACTTCTACTACCGCAGCGCACTTGGCCGGGCTGCGCAGAAGGTCATACGTGATGAACTGGTGCGAATGTGGCCCGAGGCAAAGGGCCAGACGGTCGCGGGCTTCGGTTTCGCGGTGCCGCTGCTGCGCCCCTATCTCGGCGATGCGCGTCGTGTCATCGGCCTGATGCCCGGTCCGCAGGGTGTCATGCCTTGGCCCGCCGGCCAGCCCAATGTCACCGTCCTGTGCGAGGATACGCTCTGGCCGCTGCCGAACGGGTTCGTGGACAAGCTGGTCGTGATGCACGGGCTCGAGACGACAGAGCATCCGACCGCCGTGCTGAATGAGTGCCATCGCGTCCTGGGACCGGGCGGGCGGGCGATCTTCATCGTGCCGAACCGGGCGGGGCTCTGGTCCCGGTCCGATCGCACGCCCTTTGGCTTCGGGCGCCCCTATTCGCCGAGTCAGCTGGAAATCCAGCTGCGTGCGCATGATTTCGACATCGGCAGCGTTCGCGCGACACTGTATCAGCCGCCGTCGCACAATCCGCTGTGGCGCCGCATGGCGACCGTGCTGGAAGGGGCGGGTCACGCAATTCCGATGCTGGCGGGCGGGGGTGTCCTGATCGTCGAAGCCTGCAAGCAATCGCCCGCCGCCAACGGGCCGCGACTGCGCGTGCGATCCCGCGACACCGCATTGGCACCCTTTCCCGAAGCGGCACCGGCATGACGGTCCGGCCCCCTGCGACACTTCGTCCCGAGCGCCGAAATGCCCCGTCCGTCTTCGGTTCCACCATTCGCGAAAAATCGGCTTAACATGTTGCGGGGGGATAACTCCTCTGTTAGATCGGCGCAGATTTTAATGCCTCGGAAACTTCGAGGAGACGTGAACGCCTCCGGACCCTTTTGGGGTCGCGGGGGCCTTATATCGGAAGGGTGGACGTGTCCGAACCAGCTTCGATCACACAGGGTATCGCCGGGCGCTATGCGTCAGCGGTGTTCGACATCGCCAAGGATGGCAACAATCTCAAGGCGATGGAACAGGACGTCGACGCTCTCGACGCCGCCCTGTCCGAAAGCGCCGATTTCCGCGATCTGATCACCTCGCCGCTCTATGGCCGTGACGAGCAAGCTGCCGCCGTAAAGGCGATCGCCCAGAAGATGGCGCTGTCGGACACGATGGCGAATCTGCTGGGTCTGCTGGCCGACAAGCGTCGCCTGTTCGTGCTGCCCGGCATCGTCGGCACCCTGCGCGACATGCTGGCCACCGACCGCGGCGAAGTCATCGCCGAAGTCACCACCGCGCAGGCGCTGAGCAAGACGCAAAGCGACGAGCTGGCCAAGACGTTGTCCGACCAGGTCGGCAAGACCGTCAGCATCAAGGAAACCGTGGACGCCTCCATTCTTGGTGGCTTGATCGTCAAGGTCGGCAGCCGCATGCTCGACACCTCGATCGCGTCCAAACTCAATGCACTCCAGAACAACATGAAAGAGGTCGGATAAATGGCGATCCAAGCGTCTGAAATCTCTGCGATCCTGAAGGACCAGATCAAGAACTTCGGTCAGGATGCCGAAGTCGCCGAGGTTGGCCGCGTGCTGTCCGTCGGTGACGGTATCGCCCGCGTCTATGGCCTCGACGCCGTGCAGGCCGGCGAGATGGTGGAATTCCCCGGTGGCATCCGTGGCATGGCTCTGAACCTCGAGACCGACAACGTCGGCGTCGTAATCTTCGGCTCTGACCGCGACATTAAGGAAGGCGACACCGTCAAGCGCACGAAGTCCATCGTGGACGTGCCTGCCGGTCTGGAACTGCTGGGCCGCGTCGTTGACGGTCTTGGCAATCCGCTGGACGGCAAGGGTCCGATCAACGCGTCAGAGCGTCGCGTGGCCGACGTGAAGGCCCCCGGCATCATCCCGCGCAAATCCGTGCACGAACCGATGCCGACCGGCCTGAAGGCCATCGACTCCATGATCCCGATCGGCCGTGGCCAGCGCGAGCTGATCATCGGCGACCGCCAGACCGGCAAGACCGCCGTGGCGCTCGACACGATCCTGAACCAGAAGTCCTACAACGACGCGGCCAAGGACGACTCCGAGAAGCTGTATTGCATCTACGTCGCCATCGGCCAAAAGCGGTCCACCGTGGCCCAGCTGGTGAAGAAGCTGGAAGAGACCGGCGCCATCGAATACACCACGATCGTCGCCGCCACCGCATCCGACCCCGCGCCGATGCAGTATCTGGCCCCCTATTCCGCCACCGCGATGGCCGAGTATTTCCGCGACAACGGCAAGCACGCGCTCATCATCTATGATGACCTGTCCAAGCAGGCCGTGTCCTACCGCCAGATGTCACTGCTCCTGCGTCGCCCGCCGGGCCGTGAAGCCTATCCCGGCGACGTGTTCTACCTCCACTCTCGCCTGCTGGAGCGTTCGGCCAAGCTGAACGAGGACAATGGTTCCGGTTCGCTGACTGCGCTGCCGATCATCGAAACGCAGGGCGGCGACGTGTCGGCGTTCATCCCGACGAACGTGATCTCGATCACCGACGGCCAGATCTTCCTCGAAACGGAACTGTTCTTCCAGGGCATCCGCCCCGCCGTGAACACCGGTCTGTCCGTGTCCCGCGTGGGTTCGGCTGCCCAGACCAACGCGATGAAATCGGTCGCCGGTCCGGTGAAGCTGGAGCTTGCGCAGTACCGCGAAATGGCGGCCTTCGCTCAGTTCGGCTCCGACCTTGACGCCGCGACCCAGCGTTTGCTGAACCGTGGCGCGCGTCTGACGGAACTGATGAAGCAGCCGCAGTATTCGCCGCTGACCAACGCCGAGATCGTGACCGTCATCTATGCCGGCACCAAGGGTTATCTGGACAAGATCGACACTAAGCAGGTCGGTCGTTTCGAAGCCGGTCTGTTGAAGCACATGCGGACGCAAGGCCGCGACGTGCTGGACATGATCACGAACGAGGACCCCAAGATCAAGGGCGATGCAGAAGCCAAGCTGAAGGCCGCCATCGACGCCTTCGCCAAGGATTTCGCATAACCTTTGCCCGAGAGAGGAGTTTAGGTTTTGCCTAGTCTCAAGGACCTTAAGAACCGGATCGCGTCGGTCAAGTCGACCCGCAAGATCACCAAGGCCATGCAGATGGTGGCCGCCGCGAAACTGCGGCGGGCACAGGACGCAGCCGAGGCCGCGCGCCCCTATACGGAGCGGTTCAACGCGGTCATGGCAGGTCTGAGCCAGGCAGCGGAGGGCTCGCCCTCTGCGCCAAAGCTGCTGTCCGGCACCGGATCGGACAATGTGCACCTGCTGGTGGTAATGACGGCGGAACGCGGCCTGTGTGGCGGCTTCAACGCCAACATCGCCAAGCTGGCGCGCGTCCGTGCCAAGAAGCTGATCTCCGAAGGCAAGACCGTCAAGATCCTGACGGTCGGCAAGAAGGGTCGCGACAGCATGCGGCGCGAACTGGGCGACCACTTCGTCGGTCACATCGACATGTCCGACGTGAAACGGATGTCCTACGTCGATGCGCAGCGTGTTGCCAAGGACGTGCTGACCCGCTTCGACGCCGGTGAATGCGACGTGGCGACGATCTTCTTCGCCCGCTTCGAAAACGTCGTGGCCCAGCATCCGACCGCACAGCAGATCATCCCGGCAAAGTTCGACGCCGTGGCTGACGCGTCTGACACCAACACGCTCTACGACTACGAGCCCAGCGAAGAGGCGATCCTCGCCGACCTGCTGCCGCGCGGCGTCGCCACGCAGATCTTTGCGGCCCTGCTGGAAAACGCGGCCTCCGAACAGGGCGCGCGGATGTCTGCAATGGACAACGCGACGCGCAACGCGGGCGACATGATCGAAGACCTGACCATCGAGTTCAACCGCTCGCGTCAGGCGAAGATCACGAACGAGCTGATCGAAATCATTTCGGGCGCTGAAGCGCTCTAAGACTGGAGAAACACTTATGGCAAACGCAAAAGGCAAGATCACGCAGGTGATTGGTGCCGTCGTTGACGTCCAGTTCGGGGACCACCTGCCCGAGATCCTGAACGCGCTGACCACCGACAACAACGGCAAGTTGCTGACCCTCGAAGTGGCGCAGCACCTTGGTGAGAACACCGTGCGCTGCATCGCCATGGACGCGACCGAAGGTCTGGTCCGCGGTCAGGAAGTCACCGACATGGATAACACGATCACCGTGCCCGTCGGCGACGCGACCCTCGGGCGCATCATGAACGTCGTCGGCGACCCCGTCGACGAGAAGGGCCCGATCGGCGAGACCGAGCGCCGCTCGATCCACAACACCGCACCATCCTTCGAATCGCAGTCGACCGCGTCCGAAGTGCTGGTGACCGGCATCAAGGTCATCGACCTGCTGGCCCCCTATGCCAAGGGCGGCAAGATCGGACTGTTCGGCGGTGCCGGCGTGGGCAAGACGGTTCTGATCCAGGAACTGATCAACAACATCGCCAAGGTGCACTCCGGCTACTCCGTCTTCGCCGGCGTGGGCGAGCGGACGCGTGAGGGCAACGACCTTTACTACGAATTCATCGAATCCGGCGTCATCAACGCCGAAGACCTGACCAAGTCCAAGGTGGCTCTCGTCTATGGTCAGATGAACGAGCCGCCGGGTGCCCGCATGCGCGTCGCGCTGTCCGGTCTGACGATGGCGGAACAGTTCCGCGACCAGTCCGGCACCGACGTTCTGTTCTTCGTGGACAACATCTTCCGCTTCACGCAGGCCGGTTCCGAAGTGTCCGCACTTCTGGGCCGTATCCCCTCTGCCGTGGGCTACCAGCCGACGCTGGCCACCGACATGGGCCAGATGCAGGAACGCATCACCTCGACCAAGAACGGCTCCATCACGTCCGTGCAGGCGATCTACGTGCCGGCCGACGACCTGACCGACCCGGCACCCGCCACGTCGTTCGCCCACCTCGACGCGACGACGGTTCTGAACCGTGCGATCTCGGAAAAGGGGATCTACCCGGCCGTGGACCCGCTGGACTCCACCTCGCGCCTGCTCGATCCGGGCATCGTGGGTGAAGAGCACTACAAGGTCGCCAACGACGTGCAGCAGATCCTGCAACGCTACAAGTCGCTGCAGGACATCATCGCCATCCTCGGGATGGACGAACTGTCCGAGGACGACAAACTGACCGTTGCCCGCGCCCGCAAGCTGGAACGCTTCCTGTCCCAGCCCTTCGACGTGGCTCAGGTCTTCACCGGCTCGCCCGGTGTGCAGGTCGCGCTGGAAGACACCATTGCCTCGTTCAAGGCCGTCGTGGCCGGTGAATACGATCACCTGCCGGAAGGTGCCTTCTACATGGTCGGCGGCATCGACGATGTGAAAGCCAAAGCCGAGAAAATGGCCGCAGACGCGGCGTAAGGAGCGATCATGGCAGATCATCTGCAATTCGATCTCGTCTCGCCCGAGCGCCGTCTGGCCTCGGTCGAGGCCTCCGAGGTGCAAATCCCCGGTGCCGACGGCGACATGACGGCGATGGCGGGCCACGCGCCCACCATCACCACCCTGCGCCCCGGCGTGCTGAAGGTCATCCACAGCGGCGGCATCGACGAATACGTCGTGCTTGGCGGCTTCGCCGAAATCACCGCGACCTCCGTATCGGTCCTGGCCGAAAGCGCACTGCCGCGTGGCGAGATGTCCCAGGATGTCTATGACCGCATGATGGACGACGCCCGTGCCGAGATGAAGAAGGCCCGCGAGACCTTCGAGAACGAGCCCGGTCCGGTCGACGACGCGGCCAAGCTGATGTCCGACATGGTGGCCGTCGGCACCCATATCGGTCTGGACCCCAAGCAATCCAATTTCGGCTGACCGCAGTATTTCGGTAACAGACATGCAAAAGGCCCCGCACCGCGGGGCCTTTTCGCTTTGCCACATCATCAATATACCCCAATGACGCGAATATGAGCGACCATCGATTTTCCGGACCAGGACATCATGCGTAAATTCGGCAATCACACCGTCGGGGTGGATCAGGGCGACCTCGTCCTCTTTTCCGATTTCGAGGATGACGGAGAGATGTGGACCGGTGAGGGCCCCCGTCTGACCCGCCGCAGCGTGCGCTTTGCCGATAGCTACGATGCGCCACCCGTCGTGCAGGTTTCCTTGTCGATGTGGGACATCTCGAACGGAGCAAACGCCCGCGCGGATGTGACGTCCGAACTGGTGACGCGCGACGGCTTCGACATCGTGTTTCGCACCTGGGGCGACACCCGTGTCGCCCGCGTGCGCGTCGCCTGGATCAGCATCGGGCCGATCCGTAACGACGACACCTGGGACCTTTAGCGGCTGTAGACGCCTTCGTAGATCGGTTGCAGTGTCTTGTGGTTGAACAGGGACGACACCGAAGTGCCGTTCCAGGTGTTCAGGATCGCCTGCGCAAAGATCGGCGCCGTCTTGACGATGCGGATATTGGGGCAGGCCAGCGCCTCGGCCTTGGGCGCGATGGTGTCTGTGATGACAAGGTTCTTCATCACAGACTTGCTGACGCGCTCGACCGCCGGGCCTGACAGCACACCGTGGGTGATGTAGGAATGGACCTCCTTGGCCCCGTTCTCCATCAGGACTTCGGCCGCCTTGCACAGGGTGCCGGCCGTGTCGACAAGGTCGTCCACGATCAGGCAGACCCGGTCCTTCACGTCGCCGATCACGGTCATCTCGGCGACTTCGCCGGGCTTGCCGCGCCGCTTGTCGACGATCGACAGGGGGGCCCCGATCCGTTGCGCCAGATCGCGCGCGCGTGCGACGCCGCCCACGTCAGGGGACACGACCATCACCTCTTCCATGTTGCCTTTGAAGTTGTGCATCACATCAAGCGCCCACAGTGGGCTGGCATAAAGGTTGTCTACCGGAATGTCGAAGAACCCCTGAATCTGCGTCGCATGCAGGTCCAGCGTCAGGATGCGTTCGATCCCCGCTTCGACCAGGATATTGGCTACCAGCTTGGCGGTGATCGGCGTCCGCGCCTTGCTGCGGCGATCTTGCCGGGCGTAGCCGAAGTAGGGCATGACGGCCGTGATCCGCGCCGCTGACGACCGGCGCAGCGCGTCCGCGATGATCAGCAGTTCCATCAGGTTGTCGTTCGTCGGATTGCTGGTCGGTTGGATGATGTACATGTCCTCGCCGCGCACGTTCTCGAACACCTCGACAAAGATCTCGCCGTCGTTGAACCGTTCGACCCGCGCATCCACAAGGCTGACATCCATGCCCCGGTGCATCGACATGCGCGCGGCGACGGCTTCGGCCAGCGGTCGGTTCGCGTTGCCGGAAATCAGCTTGGGTTCATGCAGGTTAGCCATCTGGGGAGTCCTTGTGGTGCAGCGGCGGAATCGCCCGCGTTGACACCGCCTAGCACACCGCTACGGTCCCGAAAACATCAACACCTGAAAGGCTGAACGAAATGGCCCACATCGATTACTTCTTCGCCACGATCAGCCCCTACACCTATCTCTGCGGTATCCGGCCCGAGGAAATCGCCCGCGCGCATGGGGCCACGATCACCTATCGCCCGGTCGATCTGATGAGTGTCTTCACACGTACCGGTGGCCAGCCCGTGCCGGAACGCCATCCCAGCCGGCAGGACTACCGCCTTCAGGACCTCGCGCGCCGCGCCGCACTGCGCGACCTGCCGCTGAACGTGAAACCCGCCTTCTTCCCCACCAACCCGGCCCCCAGCGCCTATGCGATCATCGCCGCCCAAGAGGCCGGCGGCGGCAGTCTGTCGACACTTGTGGCGACCATGACCCGCGCCTGCTGGGCCATGGACCGCGACATCGCAGACGATGACGTGATCCGCGATTGCCTGACACAGGCAGGCTTCGATCCGGCACTGGCCGACAAGGGCCTGCTGGCGGGGGCCGAAGCCTATCACCGCAACACGGAGGAGGCCGTCCGCCTCGGTGTCTTCGGCGCACCCTTCTTCATCACCTACGGAGATCAGCGGTTCTGGGGCGAGGACCGCCTTGACGATCTGGAGGCACATCTGTCGGGCCGCATTTGATGCCGGTCGAACGCCACGCGGGGCTGGACGTGAACGTCCTGCGCACCGGACCGGACCCCCGGTATCTGCTGCTGCACTGCACGCTTGCCCGGTCAGAGGCGCTGCTGCCACTGGCGCAGGCATTGCCGGGGAACGCGGTGCTGATGGACCTGCTGGGCCACGGAAAATCACAGGACTGGAACGGGGGCGAGGATTACCAGACCGCAAACATGACAGCCGCTGCCGATCTGTGCGACCGCCCGATGCACCTGATCGGCCATTCCTTCGGCGCGACGATCGCCCTGCGCATGGCGCTGGATCACCCCGACAGGGTCAGCCGCGTGACACTGATCGAGCCTGTGTATTTCGCCCTTGCCACCGACGCTGCCGCGCAGGCCGATCACCGTGCGCGCTTCGGCCCGATCATGGCCGCCGTCGACGCCGGTGACATGGAAATCGCCGCCCGCCTGTTTCATGGCGACTGGGGCGACGGTGATTGGTCCGCAATGCCGGATCACAGCCGCGCGGGTTTCATCAGGCGGATGCCCTTGATCATGGCCGGCGTGCCGGCCATTCAGGACGACATTCACGGCGTAGCCGACCGGCTTGGTCGGATCACCGTGCCGGTGACCCTGATCCGGGGCGAGACCTCTTTGCCGATCATCCCGGCCATACACGCAGCGATCCGCGCGGCGGTCCCGCAAGCGCGCGACCATGTGGTCGGCGGGGCCGGTCACATGGTGCCGATGACCCACACCGCCGATGTGGCCGCGATCATCCTTTCAGATGCGCGATGAAGCGGTCGATGGCAGCGTGATCCGTCGACCAGTCGCAGACCAGCCGCCCGGTCAGGCGTTCATCCGCCGGACCGCTGTCGGGATCGCCCGAAGTTACGTAATAGACCGCGCCCGCAGCCAGCGCCTTCTGGTGCAGGCTGCGCGGCGCATCGAAGAACACGAGGTTCGACTGGGGCGCGAACAGGACCTGCACGTCCGGCACATGCTCTAGCCCCGAAATCAGATGCGCGCAGGCGTCGTTGGCCTGCCGCGCCATCGTCAGCCACAGATCGTCGGTCAGATAGGCCTCCATCTGGGCTGACAGAAAGCGGTGCTTGGAAAACAGATGCGCCCCGCGCTTGCGCCGCAGCTCGAACTCCAGCCCGACGGATGGGTCGAAAAAGATGCAGGCCTCGACCCCCAGAAGACCGTTTTTCGTCCCGCCAAAGCTGACGGCGTCGATCCCGGCCTTCCATGTCATCTCTGCCGCCGAACAGCCCAGGGCCACGAGCGCATTGGTGAACCGCGCGCCGTCCATATGCGCCTTCAGCCCATAGCGCCGGGCCACGTCGGTCAGGACATGCAATTCAGCGGCGGTATAGACCGTGCCCTTTTCAGTCGCCTGCGTGATCGATACCGGCCCGCGCTGGGGGCCGTGGACGCCGCGGGTCTGTTCCTTCTCGATCGCCCTCTGCAAACCCCGCGCGGTGATCTTGGCGTCGACCGTATCCACCAGCGTCAGCTTGGCGCCGCCAGTAAAGAATTCGGGCGCGTTACACTCGTCTTCGTGGATATGCGCCATGGGCGAACAGAAGATCGTCTCCCACGGGTTGGCCAGTGTCGCGAGAGTCAGCACGTTCGCTGCGGTGCCGGTCGCCACCAGATAGACGGCGGCCTCCGGTGCCTCGAACACGTCGCGCACCATGTCGCGCACCCGGCCCATGCCCGCATCCGCGCCGTATCCGCTGGCATAGCCGTCGTTGGCGGCGTTCAGCGCCTCCATCACCTTGGGGTGCGCGGGGCCTGCGTTGTCGGATGCAAAGAACATGGTCAGGTCGGCTCCTCGATTATGTGATCTTCCCAGTCCGCCTCGTCGATTTCGAACTCCGGGATGGTCTGGCCGCGCATGGTGACGCCTGCCGCATGCGGGCTGTCAGGGTCGCCCGACAGCAGAGGGTGCCACGGATACAGGTCGCGCCCTTCGGCCACGAGACGATAGGCGCAGGTCTGCGGCAGCCAGTACATGTTGTCCTTGATCGTCTTGGGCGTCAGCACGATGCATTCCGGCACGAACTGGTGACGGATCGGATACTGCGCGCACAGGCAGGTGTCGTTGTCCAAAAGACGGCACGCCACGCGGGTCAGCGCGACATCGCCTGTATCCTCGTCCTCGAGCTTGTTGAGGCAGCATTTGCCGCAGCCGTCGCATAGCGCTTCCCATTCCGGCCTTGTCAGTTTCGCCATCGGCACGGTTTTCCAGAACCGGGGGCGCAGGCCGGAACGGTCGATCGCCTTGGGGCTCGATGCGTCAGACATGAGACAGGATTTCCTTGGCGCGGGCGCAGTCGGCGTCCATCTGGGCGATCAGGCCGGGCAAGCCGTCGAACGTCATCTCGGGGCGCAGGTAATCGACCAGCGCCACGCTGATGTGCTGCCCGTAAAGATCACCCTTGAAGTCGAAGATGAAGGTCTCGCAATTCGGAACCTCGCCGTTGAACATCGGTCGCACGCCGATGCTGGCGGCCCCGTCATAGCGTCCCTTGTGCGGACCGTCGGCAATGTCGATGCGCACGGCATAGACACCGAACGCGGGCGGATGCAGACCCACGATGGACATGTTGGCGGTGGGATACCCCAATTCGCGCCCGCGCTGGTCGCCGCGCATGACCTCGCCCACGATGCGGTGCCAATGGCCCAGCATGGCGGCCGCGTCGCGCGGGCGGCCATCCGTCAAGGCGGCCCTGATCGCGGTGGAACTGACACGCCCCGCCTCCAGCTTGACCATCGGGGCGATGGTGACACCAAAGCCCATCTCGGCCCCGAAACGTTCCAGATCGGCGGCGCTGCCCGCGCGGTCACGGCCAAAGCAGAAATCGGCACCGACGACGACATGCGCCAGCCCCAGCCGGTCGTGAATGATCGTCTGCGCGAAATCCTGCGGTGTCAGCGCGACAAGCGCCGCGTTGAACGGCACCTCATACAACTTCTCGACCCCTTGTTTCGCCAGCTCGTTGGCCCGCCCTTCGGCGTTCATAAGTCGGAAGGGTGGGGCATCCGGGGCAAAGAACTGGCGGGGATGCGGTTCGAACGTCATCAGGCCGAGCGGTGCGTTCCGCCGCGCGGCGGCATCGCGCGCGGCGTCGATGACGGCCCGGTGCCCCAGATGGACGCCGTCGAAATTGCCGATGGCGGCAGCGGCACCCCGGTCGGCAGGGTCAAGGTAGAGGGTGTCACGGATGATGCGCATGGCGATTGCGTAACCCGCACCCGAGACAGGCGCAAGCGGTCGGGATCAGTCGAACTTGGCAGAGGGCGCCAGAACGACCGCTTCGCCGATCAGAACCTTCTTTCCGTCCACCAGACACCGGGTCTCCATCGTGACCTTGCGCTTGCCGTAGTCGATGGCCGTCACCTCGACTTCGGCCGTCACCATGTCGCCGGGACGCACGGGGGCCAGGAATTTCAGGGTCTGGCCAAGGTAGACGGTGCCATGCCCCGGCAGTTGTTCCCCGATGACGGCCGAAATCAGCCCAGCGGTCAGCATGCCATGCGCGATCCGTCCTTCAAAGATGGTGTCGCGGGCATAGGCGTCGTCCAGATGCACCGGATTACGGTCGGTGCTGACCTGCGCGAACATCTCGATATCCGTGTCGGTCACGACCTTGCGCAGTGACCGCATCATGCCGACGGCCAGATCCTCGATCACGATGGTGCCGCGCGGGGCGTTGTCGAGCATGTCGCGTTCCTTTAAGTCATAAACCATCACATCAGGGGTTCGATTTGTAACTTAATTACGCTGCGACTGCAAAAAGTCAAGTGCGCCTTAGGTCTAGCGCAAAAAGCCGATCGCATAGGTCGGACTGACCATCTCGCGTGCAAGATAAGACTCCAGCGCGGGACCGGCGGGGTGCAAGTCCTGCGTCTCGGTCTCTTCCGCGGCCAGGCCACCGGTAATGAACAGGGAATCGAGGTCTTCCTGCTGCGCGCCAAGGATATCCGTCTGGATGCCGTCGCCGATGCAGATGATCCGCGTGGCATCCGCACCGCCGTCCAGCGCCGCAAGGCGTTTGCGAGCCAGATCGTAGATCGGCGGGTGCGGCTTGCCGAAATAGAGGCTTTCGCCGCCCATTTCTGTATAAAGTCGTGCAAGGGCACCGGCGCACCATTCGCGGCTTTCGCCGCGGTCCACGACGATATCGGGATTGGCGCAGAGCAGTTTCAGGCCGCGCTGTTTTGCGGCCAGAAACGTCGGTCGATAGACGGACGGATCGGCATGCGGGTCGGTGGGGCCACAGCAGACGATACCTTCGGCGCGGTCCAGCGGGACCTGCGCGATTTCCAGCGGGTGATCGATCAGCGTCATGGGCTTGAAGAACGACTGGTCGTGATCCTCGCCGATGAAATAGACATTCTGTCCCACCGCCCCCGTGAACATCGCCGCCCGCGCAGAGTCGCCAGAGGTCGCGATCGCGTCCCAACAGTCGTCGGGGATACCCATGCGCTGGATCTGGGTCTGCACCGACGTCCAGGGTCGCGGCGCGTTTGTCACTAGGATGACCCGCCCCCCGGCGCTGCGGTAATCCTGCATCGCCTTGACGGCATCGGGAAAGGCCGCGAGGCCGTTGTGCATGCAGCCCCAAAGGTCCACGAAGGCGGCGTCGTAGTCGCCCGCGATGTCAAGGAAGCTGTGGACGATCTGGGCCATGGCGGTGCCTTTGCGGGTGGGGGTGTCGCCGGGTGCGGTCTTGGCGCCTCCGGCGGGAGTTTTCTGGCCAGATGAATGCGGGTGGACGATACCGGAGGCTGAGGCAGGTGCCTCCGGTGACGTGGCAGGGGGGACGCCTATTTCTTGAGGTTCGGGATGATCTGCTTCTTGCGGCTCATGACGCCGGGCAGGACGACCGTGTCGCTGCTGGTGTCGGCATCGAAGGATGCGCGGGCGACCTGCTTGGTCAGGTCGTTGGGCAGCAGCATCGTGGCTTCCTCGCGGATGATGTCCACGACGAACAGCAGGACCTGGTCCACGCCATCCTCGGCCGCGACGGCGGGCATGGCGGCGACGAGGGCGTCCTTGCGGTCGAGGATCGCGGCGGGCGACGTTGTTTCCAGCACGGACACGCGGAATTTGGTGCCCTCGATCTCGTATTCCTTGGAATCCATCCGCAGCAATTCGGCGTCGCTGAACGCGCTGACGTCGGATTTGGCGGCAAACATCTCATCCGCGTAAGTGGTGATGTCGATGCCCAGATCGGCGGCAAGGTTTTCGGCCAGTTTCTTGTCCACCGGGGTCGTCGTGGGCGAGCGGAAGGCGAGGGTGTCGGACAGGATGCACGACAGCATCAGCCCCTTGATGTCGTCGGGCATCCCTGCGGCCTTGTCGCCCATCAGTTGGTGCATGATCGTGGCGGTGCAGGCCAGCGGACGGATGGTCACGTCGATCGGGCCCTTGGTCTTGATCCCGCCGACCAGCAGGTGGTGATCAATGATCGCCTGGACGTCGGCTCCGTTGATGTTCTCTGGCAATTCGGCCGGATTGTTGGTGTCGACGATGACGCAGGCCTGGCCGTCCGCGATGTCGCGCACGATCTCGGGCAGATCGAACCCCCAACGCTGGGCGACAAAGGCCGCCTCGGTGTTGGGCTGCCCCAGCAGGACGGCCTTTGCGTCGATGCCTGCGTCCTTCAGGAACCATTCCCAAATCAGCGGTGACCCGGTGGAATCGGTGTCGGGGGATTTGTGGCCGAAGATCAGGGTGGTCATTGTCATTTCGCCTATGCCAAGTGATGATTTGGCCGCCTTATAGTGTTGATGGCGCTTGCTGTCACGCAGGACGGGACGACAATGACCAAACCGCGCGAAGCTGACCTTTATCCCGCCATCAAGGCGTACCTGACCCGGCAAGGCTATGACGTGAAGGGCGAGGTCGGGGCCGCCGATGTCGTGGCCGTCAAAGGCGACGCGGTGCTGGTGGTCGAAATGAAGACGGGGTTTTCACTGCCCCTGTTTCATCAGGGCATCGCGCGGCAGGCCGTCACCGACGACGTCTATCTGGCGGTCCCTGCCGACGGACAGCGCAAGGCATTGTTGGCGAACGTCGGCATGGCGCGGCGGTTGCGGCTGGGCGTGATGACCGTGCGCCTGCGCGACGGGCTGGTTGAAGTGCTGGCGGAACCCGTGCCCTTCACGCCGCGCAAGGCTCCGAAGAAAGCGAAGGCGCTGAAGAAGGCCTTTGCCCGGCTGAGGGGTGATCCCAACGCCGGCGGTGCGACGCGGCACGGGCTGGTCACGGGCTATCGGCAGGATGCGGTGGCCTGCGCACGGTTTCTGGCGATCCACGGCCCGTCAAGCGGTGCGCGCATCAAGGACTGGGCCGAAATCCCGGGTGCGACCCGGATCATGGCGGACGACCACTATGGCTGGTTCATCCGGATCAGTCGCGGTGTCTATGACCTGACCGCGGCCGGGCGTCGGGGCCTCGCGGACTGGGGCGACGGTTAGGCCAGCGGACAGGGCCGGAATCGGACAGGGGGTTGCGGTCGTCTGGCCCGGTGCAAAATCCGTGGTCGGAAAACCAGCAGATCGGGACGAAGACGGCACGGGACAGGCCGTGGCATTGGCGGCAATCCGCCCGTTACGAACCGACCGGGCCCACACGCACGATGACTGCGATTTCCGGCGCGCAATCCTGTTGACAGGGCCCGTTCCATTGCCTACCTAAGCCGCGCTGGCACTCGACCAAGGTGAGTGCTAATGACACATGAAACGCTTCAAGGAAGGTTCACAAGATGGCATTCAAACCTCTGCACGACCGCGTGCTGGTCCGTCGCATCGAAGGCGAAGACAAGACCAAGGGCGGTCTGATCATTCCTGATTCCGCCAAGGAAAAGCCCGCCGAAGGCGAGATCGTTTCCGTCGGCACCGGTGCCCGCAAGGACAACGGCGAGCTGATCGAGATGGCCGTGAAGGCCGGCGACCGCATCCTGTTCGGCAAATGGTCCGGCACCGAGGTCAAGCTCGATGGTGAAGACCTGCTGATCATGAAGGAAAGCGACATCCTCGGCGTCATGTAACGCCGCAGGGGGTCCCAGTGACCCACCGCTTTTCCAACCCAACTGAAATCTCAAGGAGCACATGAAAATGGCAGCCAAAGACGTCAAATTCAGCACCGACGCCCGCAATCGCATGCTGCGTGGCGTGAACATCCTCGCCGACGCCGTCAAGGTGACGCTGGGCCCCAAGGGTCGTAACGTCGTCCTCGACAAGTCCTTCGGCGCTCCGCGCATCACGAAGGACGGTGTCTCTGTCGCCAAGGAAATCGAACTGGAAGACAAGTTCGAGAACATGGGCGCGCAGATGGTCAAGGAAGTCGCGTCGCGCACCAACGACGAAGCCGGTGACGGCACGACCACCGCGACCGTTCTGGCCCAGGCCATCGTGCGCGAAGGCATGAAGTCCGTCGCCGCCGGCATGAACCCGATGGACCTGAAGCGCGGCATCGACCTGGCCACGGCCAAAGTCGTCGAAGCGATCAAGGCCGCTGCGCGTGACGTGACCGACAGCGACGAAGTCGCGCAGGTCGGCACCATTTCCGCCAACGGCGAAGCCGAAATCGGCCGTCAGATCGCGGACGCGATGCAGAAGGTCGGCAACGAGGGTGTCATCACCGTCGAAGAGAACAAGGGCCTCGAGACCGAGACCGATGTCGTCGAAGGCATGCAGTTCGACCGTGGTTACCTGTCGCCCTACTTCACGACCAACACCGAGAAGATGACCGCCGAGCTCGACGACGTCATCATCCTGCTGCACGAGAAGAAGCTTTCTTCGCTCCAGCCGATGGTGCCGCTGCTTGAATCCGTGATCCAGTCGCAGAAGCCGCTGCTGATCATCTCGGAAGACGTCGAAGGCGAGGCTCTGGCCACGCTGGTCGTCAACAAGCTGCGTGGCGGCCTGAAGATCGCCGCCGTGAAGGCACCGGGCTTCGGTGACCGTCGCAAGGCCATGCTGCAGGACATCGCGATCCTGACCGGTGGCCAGGTGATCTCGGAAGATCTCGGCATGAAGCTGGAGAACGTGACCATCGACATGCTGGGCTCCGCCAAGCGCGTCACGATCACGAAGGACACCACCACCATCATCGACGGTGCCGGTGAAAAGGCCGAGATCGAAGCACGGGTCAACCAGATCCGTGGCCAGATCGAAGAGACCACCTCTGACTACGACCGTGAAAAGCTGCAGGAACGTGTGGCCAAACTGGCCGGCGGTGTGGCCGTCATCCGCGTCGGCGGCATGTCTGAAGTCGAAGTGAAAGAGCGTAAGGACCGCGTCGACGACGCCCTGAACGCAACCCGCGCAGCCGTGCAAGAGGGTGTGGTCGTCGGTGGCGGCGTCGCTCTCGTGCAGGCCGGCAAGGCACTCGATGGCCTGAAGGGTGCGAACTCCGATCAGGACGTCGGCATCTCGATCATCCGCAAGGCACTCGAGGCACCGCTGCGTCAGATCGCCGAAAACTCCGGCGTTGACGGGTCGGTCGTCGCGGGCAAGATCCGTGAAAGCAACGATCCGAACTACGGCTTCAACGCGCAGACCGAAGAATATGGCGACATGTTCAAGTTCGGCGTCATCGACCCGGCCAAGGTCGTGCGCACCGCGCTGCAAGACGCAGCATCGGTCGCCGGTCTGCTGATCACCACCGAAGCCATGGTTGCCGATCGTCCGTCCAAGGACAGCGGCAACGGCGGCGGCATGGGTGACATGGGCGGCATGGGCGGCATGGGCGGCATGATGTAAGAACCGGCTTTGGGCCTGTCCGGCCCGAAACGGTTCTGACGGGGGCAGGGGGTCGCGCGCGACCCTCGGACCCCCACGCATCCCCGACCGATGTGCGCCACGCGCATGCCGGTCGGACCATGACGGCAAATGGGGGCCTGCGGCAGATGCCGCAGGCCCTTTCTGCCTGCGCGGTGCCCAGTTGCAGCACCTCTCCGGCGCATCTCCGTTCTGGCGCTGCGCGGCCCTCGGCAAAGTGGGATCAGATACTTGCGGCCCCTCCGATGATCATGTCCTGCATCGCACCCCTCACACCGCGACCGCTGCGATACCTCCGGTCAAAGAGACCTAAGACAATGCTCGTCCCGAAGAATGAACGACGGATCCTTCGGCCTGACTACTCAGGCGCACGGTCTGGGCAATAGAGCGGCAACGCGGCATGATGGGTCATGCAGTTCCCCGGTTTCATCAGACCCGCCACGCCCCATGATCTATCCGCCATTGATGCGCTGCTGACGGCATCCTTTGGCGGTGAGGCCGAAGTGAAGCTGGTGCACGACCTGCGTGCAGCCGGTGCCATGCGGGGCGAACAGGTGATTCCTCTGGGCGAAGGCGTGATCGGCTACTATGCGCTCTCGGCGATGATCGCCCCTGTCGGCTGGCTTTGCCTGGCCCCCGTGGCCATCGCGCCGGACTGGCAGGGCCGGGGGCACGGACGTCGCCTGATTGCGCAACTTGCGGCCTGGGCCGACCAGACCGCGACGCCGGTGGTCGTTTTGGGCCAGCCGGAATTCTACGGCAAGGCAGAATTCTCGGTGGCCAAGGCCCAGGCGCTGACCTCACCCTATCCGATCGCGCACACGCTTGTCGCTGGTATCGGCGGCGCAGCACCCCAGGCGGTCCTGCGCTATCCGGCGGCTTTTGGATGATGTTGCAAGCGGGTCTGGTCGCGGTGGTCATGATCGCCTTCGCCGGCAATTCGGTGCTGAATCGGATCGGTGTGGCGCATTTCCACATGGACCCGGTGACCTTCGGCGCTTTGCGTGTCGGTGCCGGTGCGCTTATTCTGCTGGCCTTGACCGGCACCGCGGGCTGGCCGGTGCTGCGCAGCCGCCGCCGCTGGATGGGAGCCATGACGCTCGCGACCTACATGATCGGGTTTTCCTGGGCGTATCAAAGCCTTGGGGCAGGGCTGGGTGCGCTGATCCTGTTCGCCACGGTGCAGATCGTCATGTTCGGAACCGCCGTGCGACGCGGGCTGGCGGTGCCGGCGTTGCGCTGGGCGGGCATGGCGGTTGCGATGGTCGGTCTGGTCGTCCTGCTTTGGCCTGCCGGGGTCGTCCGGGTCGATCCGGGCGGCGCCCTGACGATGATCGCCGCGGGCATCGGGTGGGGAGTATATACCCTGCTGGGACAGGCGGAACACGATGCCAGCGGTGCGACCGCCGCCAACTTCACGCTGTGCCTGCCGCTGATGCTGGTGGCGGTGACCCTGCGCGCCGACCTTGGCCCCTTGCCGGCGCAAGGCGTCGGGGTGGCACTGGTGGCGGGTGCGGTGACGTCGGGCCTTGGCTATGCGCTGTGGTATCGCGTACTGCCGGCGCTGCCGGTCACCATCGCGGCCATTGCGCAGCTCAGCGTGCCGGTGATCGCGGTCCTGGCAGGGATCGTTTTGCTGTCAGAGCCGCTGACGCTGCGCATCGCCGCCGCGGCGGTCCTTGTGTTGGGTGGCATTGGCCTGTCGGTGCTGCGTCAGCGCAGGATCGGCTCCAACGGGTCGTAGCTGATCGCGTCGGCATCACCAAAAGCCACGGCCGCCAGCGCGTCCGGCTTGACCCGCATCGTCGCCAGTTCGGCGCGGGTCGCCCAACGGCGATGCGCCACGACGCCTTCGGGGTCGATCCAACCGCCCGCGATGGCCGGATCGGTCACGGTGCAGCGAAAGTAGATGTCGATCTGGTGGTAGTCCCGCGCGGTATCGTGGAACTCGTTGACCAGACAGACCGCGCCGACGGTGGCCTGCAACCCCGTTTCCTCGTGCAATTCGCGCGTGAGGTTGTCGGGCAGGCTGGCGTGCGGTTCCACCCCGCCGCCCGGCGCACACCACAGGTCGGTCCGGTTCGGATAGGCGTTCACCAGCAGCAGCCAGTCGTCATGGACGATGACGGCGCGGACGGCAATGCGGGGCGGGCGGGACATGCGCTGCAACCTGATCCCTGTCGCGCGATTGTGCAAGGTGGGGCCTGTGTTCGCCCCGTCACGATGCTATCTGTGTGCCATGAAATACCTTGCACCGATCCTGCTGGCCCTTCTGGTCGCTTGCACCAGAGGGGCCCCCGTGGTCGCCCAGTCCGAGGAATGCGTCGTCCTGCTGCATGGCCTGGCGCGAAGTGAGATCAGCCTGACGCCGATGCAGATCTACCTCGAAGGCAAGGGCTTTTTCGTGGTGAACCGTGGCTACCCCTCGACCGAGGAGACGATCCAGAAGCTGGTGGCCGAGAACGTGGGTCAGGACATCGCCGCCTGCGGCGACCGGCGCGTGAATGTCGTGACCCATTCGATGGGCGGTATCCTGATCCGCGCCTATCTTGTCCGGCACCACCCCGAACGGCTGGGGCGTGTCGTCATGCTGGCCCCGCCCAACGAAGGGTCGGCCCTTGTCGATGTGTTCGGCGAGTGGGCACCCTTCCAGTGGATCAACGGACCGGCGGGGCTGCAGCTTGGCACGGACGAAGACAGCTTCCCGAACGCGCTGCCCGGTGCCGAGGATTACGAACTGGGCATCATTGCCGGATCGCGCAGCCTGAATTCCGTCTATTCAGCCGTCATCGACGGCGGTGACGACGGCAAGGTCAGCGTCGCCAGCACCCGGCTCGACGGGATGGAGGATCATATCGTCCTGCCCGTCACCCACACCTTCATGATGAACAATCCGCTGGTCATGGCGCAGACGCTGGCGTTCCTGCAAAACGGTCGCTTCGATCGGGGGCTTAGCCTGACGGGCGTGATCCTGGGTCGCGACTAAAGTCCGGTTTTCCGAGAAAACCGGAGCCTCCGGCGGGAGTTTATTTGGCCAGATGAAATGGGAGGTGCGTGTCTTGCGCAAGAGAAGGGCCCCGTGCCTTTCAGCGCGGAGCCTTTGCAATCTGTCGGGGGCCGCCTCAGCCCTGCTTTGCTTCCAGCGCTGCGATCCGCGCCGCCAGGGCCGCGTTCTCTTCGCGGGCCTTCTGCGCCATCGTGCGGACGGCGTCGAATTCCTCGCGCGTGACGAAGTCGCGGTCGGCCAGCCAGCGGTCCAGCATGGACTTCATCGCGTTGCCCGCCTCGTCACGGGCCCCCTGCGCCACGCCCATCGCGTTGGTCATCAGGGAACTCAGGTCGTCGAAAATCTTGCCTTTGGGTTGCATGGGTCTCTCCATCCTTGGGCGGGGAAAAACCCCGTTGCATGACGTATATGGGGCCGGGTCGCTCATGTCGCAAGCGGGCGGTTGACTTCACGCGGGCCGCGCCACAGGAATGGCACCATGCTCGCCGCCATCCCATTCCCCGACATCTCGCCCGAGATATTCTCGATCTCGGTCTTCGGGACCACCTTTGCGCTGCGCTGGTACGCGCTGGCCTATATCGTCGGGATCGCCATCGGCTACAGGATGATCGCGGCGGCACTGACGCGGCCGGACCTGTGGCGCGGCGACCCGCCCGTCGCCGCGGCGCGTCTGGAAGACTACCTGACCTACATCGTCGTCGGCGTGATCGCAGGCGGGCGGCTGGGGTATTGCCTGTTCTATCAGCCCGCCTACTATCTGGCCAATCCGCTGGAAATTCCGGCGATCTGGACCGGCGGCATGTCGTTCCACGGCGGGTTCCTTGGCGTGGTACTGGGAGTCTGGCTGTTCGCCCGGCGCAATGGTGTGTCAATCGGGTCGATGGCCGACGTGACCTGCCTTGCCGCAACGCCCGCGATCCTGCTGGTGCGGATCGCGAATTTCGTCAACGGAGAGCTTTGGGGGCGGCCGACCGACCTGCCCTGGGCGGTCGTGTTCCCCTCGGACGCCGCACAGGACTGTCCGGACCTCGTGGGCCTGTGCGCCCGTCATCCCAGCCAGCTTTACGAGGCGGCCCTTGAAGGCCTTGTGCTGGGCACCGTCCTGCTGTTCCTTGTCTACCGCCGTGGCGGGCTGCGGTTTCCGTGGTTCATCACCGGTGTCTTCTGCGCGGGCTATGCGCTGGCGCGGTTTCTGGTGGAATTCGTCCGCCAGCCCGACGCGCAGTTTCGTGGCACCGACAACCGATTGGGCTGGGCGCTTGATTTCGGCGACTGGGGGCTGACGATGGGCCAGAGCCTGTCGCTGCCGATGTTCCTGTTCGGGGTCAGCCTGATCGTGCTGTCGCGCCGCCGGTGACGCTGGCCGACCATTTGCGGGCGCGGATCGCGCAGAACGGCCCGATGACCCTGGCAGACTTCATGGCGGCCTGCCTGCTGGACCCGGTGCACGGCTACTACACGACCCGCGATCCGCTGGGGCGGGGTGGCGATTTCATCACCGCACCCGAGGTCAGCCAGATGTTCGGAGAGTTGATCGGCCTTTGTCTTGCGCAAAGCTGGGTGGACCAGGGCGCACCCGACGCCTTTGCGCTGGCCGAGGCGGGGCCGGGACGCGGCACCCTGATGGCCGACATCCTGCGCGCAACCAAAGGCGTGCCGGGCTTTCACGCCGCCGCCCGCGCGCATCTGATCGAAGCCTCGCCCACCCTGCGGGCGGCGCAGGCGACACGTGTGCCGGAGGCGGTCTGGCTGGATCGGACCGACGATCTGCCCGACCTGCCGCTGTACCTTGTCGCCAACGAATTCTGCGACGCCTTGCCGGTCCGCCAGTTCCGCCGTGACGGTGCGGGCTGGAGAGAGGTCGTCGTCGGCCTTCAGGATGCGACCCTGAGCTTTGGGCTGACAGAGGCCGCCCCGCTGGCGGCACTGTCGCACCGGCTGGACGACACCCGCGACGGCGACGTGGTAGAGCTTTGCCCGGCCCTCGCGCCCTTTGCGGCGACACTCGGCGACCGCATCGCGCGGCATGGCGGGGCCGCGCTGATCATCGACTACGGTGACTGGACATCGTTGGGCGACACCTTTCAGGCGGTGCGGGATCATGCCGCCACCGACCCGCTGGCCGATCCCGGTGCCGCCGATCTGACGGCGCATGTGGATTTTGCCGCCATCGCCGCCGCCTGTGCTCCCGCGCGGCATACGCGGCTGACACCGCAGGGCGTCTTCCTCGAACGCCTCGGCATCGCGCAGCGTGCGCAAGCGCTGGCCGCCGGTCTGACCGGACAGGCACTGGAAGCCCACATTACGGCACATCGGCGCTTGACCCACCCTGCGGAAATGGGCGACCTTTTCAAGGTGATCGGGATCTATCCCGACGGCGCCGCACCCCCACCGGGACTGACCGCATGACACTCGACATCATCACCGCCCCCAGCCTCGCTCCGTTGCGACACGGCTTCTTTAGCCGCATGGGTGGTGCATCGTCGGGGGTCTTCGCCGGGCTCAATTGCGGCTTTGGCAGCAGTGACCAGTCTGACATCGTGCAGATCAACCGCAATCGCGTCGCCGCGGCAATGGGCGTCGTCCCGGTCGCGCTGGTCGGCGTTCATCAGGTCCATTCCGCGACGGTCGTGACGGTCGACGGCTCCCCGCGTGATGCGTCGCAGGCCGATGGCCTTGTCACCGCGACCCCCGGTGTCGCCCTGTCCGTGCTGACCGCCGACTGCCAGCCGATCCTGTTCGCGGACAGCGATACGGGCGTCATCGGGGCGTGCCACGCGGGCTGGAAGGGCGCGCTGCATGGAATCATCGAAAACACCGTGACTGCGATGGAACGCCTGGGTGCCCGCCGGGCCAGTATCGCCGCCGTCATCGGCCCCACCATCAGTCAGCGCGCCTATGAGGTCGGACCCGAATTCCGCGACGCCGTGCTGGAGGCGGATGAGCAGGCAGCCCGCTACTTCGTGCAGGGCACGGGCGATCGCCTGCAATTCGACTTGCCGGCTTACGGGCTCAGCCGTCTGCGACGGGCCGGGGTCGGGCAGGCGGAGTGGACGCGCCACTGCACCTATGCGGACCCGGCCCGATTCTTTTCCTATCGCAGGTCGGTCCATGCCAAGGACCCCGATTACGGTCGCCTGATCGCGGCGATCACCCTGTAATCGGGCGGGACTGCGGCGGACGGTTGCCCAATTTCCGCCGACATTCCCGCAACAATCCTGCCGCGAATCGCCAGATTGCATCGCAGAACACCAAAAGTCGCCTGTAAACGCGCTGTTTCCCCTAGCAGGACAATGTTGCCCAAATCGGCGCGACGGATCGCATGCATTCTTTGCGAAAGTCGTCTCCGCAGCCCCAATCCTGCCAAAGCTGCGGGTGAAAGTGTCGTCATTGACCGCTTTGCAGCGGACACCAAAAACACGCAGAGGATGACCCATTATGGCGACGCAGAAACGTTGGATGACCACATTGATGACCGAGGCCGAGGCCTGCACGACCCAGATGCCGTGGGAACGCGGCCTGCGCCGTCAGGCGATGATTTCCCGCCGCCTCGAAGGCGAAGAGCGCAAGGTCAAGGTGACCCTGCCGCCGATGCCCAGCGGCATCAGCCTTGCCGGCTGACCCGGTCCCTAGCGTCCCGCGCGGTTCACCCCTCTGGCTGCGCGGGCCCTGTCAGGCCGTTGTTGAAAACTCCGCGATCAGTGACTGCACGACCGACCTGAGGGCTTCGATCTCGGATGCGCCGCGCGCCACTTCCGTCTGCCGGACCGACCGTTGCCGAATGGCACTGCTGCCCTGCGCCACGATATCGCGTGCCCGCGCCGCGGTTCTGCTGCTGTCAAGCGCTGCGGTGTCGGCGGCCATCGATTTCAGCATATCGTCTACGATGTCGGCCGTGGGCACGATGGCTGCCGGGTGCCCGACGATCAGACCCTCCGCCACACCGTAGCGTTGCGCGCGCCAGCGGTTTTCCTTGACGATCAACGGGTCGGGCAGGGGGACATCCTCTGCCAGCCCACGCCAGATCGTCCGGGCCAGACCCTGGACCAGCGCCGCCAGCGTCAGCGTGTCTTCCAACTTGGGGGACACGTCGCAGATCCGCACCTCCAGCGTCGGAAAGGCGTGGGACGGGCGCAGGTCCCACCAGATCTTCGACGTGTCCTCCATCACGCCCAGATCGACAAAGGTGCCGGTCGCAGTCTCAAAGGCGTCCCAATCGGGAAAGCGCGGCGGCAGGCCGGTGCGCGGCATCCCGTCAAACACGCTCAGACGCCACGAGGCGAGGCCGGTATCGCGACCTTGCCAGAACGGGCTGGATGCCGACAGCGCCAGCAGCACCGGCAGCCAGGGCGTCAGACGGTTCATCACGGCAATGCGCGTGTCGGGGTCCGCGATGCCGACATGGACATGCATCCCGCCGATCAGCATGCGCCGCGCCACCGCGCCAAGATCGTCGTCAAGCTTGGCGTAACGCGGCTTGTCCGTGCGATCCTGATCGGCCCAGTCCTCCCACGGGTGGCAGGACGCGGCGATCGGGGCCAGGCCGTATTGCCCGGCAATCCGCTGCACTGTTCGCCGCAGATGCCCCAGATCGGCGCGTGCGTCCTCCACCGTGGCACAGACCTCGGTACCGACCTCGATCTGGCGATTCAGGAACTCTCGGCTGACCTGCTTTCCCAGCGCATCATGCAGGTCGGACAACATGGGCTGTGGCATCGCGCGCAGGTCACCGCTGTCGGGATCGACCAGAAGATATTCCTCCTCGATCCCGATGGTGAACTCCGGTTGCTGCGCGGTGGGGGTCATCGTCTTCTCCGATGGCGGGCGTCGTCCGCGATTCGGCGACATGCAGGGCTTATGTCCGGAGAAATGTGGCGGGATCGGCGCGTGTCCATGAACAATCTTGCACCTTGCGCCGGCATTGGTGCCGGCTCGCACCAGTTTGGCGAAACACTTTGACAGCCACACGCCCAATTTGCCACATTTGGTTCAACAGCAACGTTCTCCTCAGATGTTGTCGGTGGGGCCGGCAGATGATGTGAATTACCGCAAGGTGACACATGACATTGAAGACCCCCATCGCCGCCGCAGGCCTCGCGGCGGATTGCCATACCAATCCGGTGTCCTCAGACCGGATCGCTAGTCCAGATGGGCAACCTCGGCGCGTGATGCCTCTCATGCGCAGGTACGAGGTTGCCCACCTGACGACTTCCATGGATGTCACGGAAACCAGCCAGCTTGCCCCCGCCATCCCGGTGTTCGAGGATTGCTTCGGTGCCTTGGGGCGCGGTGCCATTCTCCAGACCGACAGCGGCCCCCGCGCGGTCGAGGATCTGTGGCCGGGCGACCGCGTGTTGACGGTCAGCCACGGGATGCAGACGCTGCTGTGGCGTGGCATGATGCAGATCGTGCCGCGAAGCCCGCAGACACGCCCCGAGATCGGCACCATGATCCGCATCACCGCCGAAGCAATGGGATTTTCTCGCCCTGCCACGGACCTTGTGCTGGGTCCCACAGCTCGCATCGCCCACCGCGCGCCCGGCACGCAACGCTTGACCGGGGATGCGACGGCCTTCGTGCCGGCCCGCGACTTTGTCGATCAATGCAGCGTCGTGGCGTTGCAACCCATCACGCCGGTCCATGCCTATCAGCTCGGCTTTGCCGATCACGTCAGCATCAGCGCAGGCGGGATCGAGGTCGAGACCCTGCATCCCGGTCTGCCGCATCGCCTGAACCTGCGCCCCGATCTCGGGGCGTTGCTGATGTCGCTGTTCCCGCACAAGACGGCCTTGACCGATTTCGGCCCGCTGCTGCATCCGCGCATTGCCCTGCGCGATCTGGACCTGTTCAGCGCGGCGTGACCTGATGGGGGCCGTCAGGCCTCCTTTGCCAGCCGGGCTTCCAGCACGTCGAAGGGGACGCCCGGCTCGTCCTTGGCCCCCCGGATCACCAGGGATGTCTTGACCGATGCCACGTTCGGCGCGCTGGTCAGCTCCTCGGTCAGGAACCGCTGGAACGACCGCAGGTCGGGGGCCACGCATTTCAGAATGAAATCGACTTCGCCATTCAGCATGTGACATTCACGCACCAGCGACCATCCCTTGCAGCGCCCCTCGAAGGCGCTCAGATCGGCCTCGGCCTGGCTGACAAGGCCGACCATCGCGAAGACCTGCACTTCGAACCCCAGCTCTCGCGGGTCGATGTCGGCATGGTAGCCGCGGATGTAACCCTGCTCCTCCAGCGTCCGGACCCGGCGCAGGCAAGGCGGCGCGCTGATGCCGACCCGCTTGGCCAGTTCCACGTTGGTCATGCGGCCGTCCGCCTGCAATTCCGCCAGAATCATCCGGTCGATGTCGTCCAGCTTGGCACCCGGCATGGTCGTGTCCTTCATTGAATTTTGCAATTCATACGCCCCCGGCCAAGCGGGCGCAATAATGTATCAATCCCGCGCAACTTCCGTAAACGCGCGGCGGGTTTTCATGCGCCCGCCACGCGCCTATATCTGGCGCAACCCAATGCAGGAGGCTTTGATGCCCGACAACGTCCATACCAAGGTTCTGATCGTCGGCTCCGGCCCCGCAGGCTATACGGCCGGCGTCTATGCCAGTCGCGCGATGCTGGAACCCATGCTGATTCAGGGGATCGAGCCCGGCGGCCAGTTGACCACCACGACCGAGGTCGAGAACTGGCCCGGCGATACCGAGGTGCAGGGTCCCGACCTGATGGTGCGCATGGAATCCCACGCCCGCGCGATGGGCACCAATATCGTGCACGACATCGTCACATCGCTCGACCTGTCGCAACGCCCCTTCACCGCAACCTGCGATTCAGGGGCTGTCGTGACCGCCGACGCCGTGATCCTCGCCACCGGTGCGCGCGCCAAATGGCTGGGCCTGCCGTCAGAGGAGAAGTTCAAGGGCTTTGGCGTCTCTGCCTGTGCCACCTGCGACGGCTTCTTCTATCGCGGGCAGGAGATCGTCGTCGTCGGCGGCGGCAACACGGCGGTAGAAGAAGCGCTGTTTCTGACCAACTTCGCCAGCAAGGTCACGCTGGTGCACCGCCGGGATGAACTGCGCGCCGAGAAGATCCTGCAGGACCGCCTGCTGAAGAACCCCAAGATCGTCACGCTCTGGCACCACGCTGTCGAGGAGGTCGTCGGCACCACCGATCCGCTGGGCGTCGAAGCGGTTAGGGTCCGCCATGTCGATACCGGTGCGATCACCGAAATTCCCGCAAAGGGCCTGTTCATCGCCATCGGCCACGCGCCCGCGTCCGAACTGGTCAAGGATCAGCTTGACCTGCACCACGGCGGCTATGTGAAGGTCGAACCGGGCACGACCCGCACCGCCATCCCCGGCGTCTTTGCCGCTGGCGACCTGACCGACCACGTTTACCGTCAAGCCGTGACCAGCGCCGGCATGGGCTGCATGGCAGCCCTTGATGCGGAACGGTTTCTGGCCGAACACGGACAGGCAGAGCGTGATGTCGTGACCGAACCCCTTGGTTGGGGTACCGAGACGTCAGCCGCCGAATGACGCACTGACGCGGCCACTTGCGGTCGGCACCGGCGCGGCGTGCAATCCCGCAGCATGCTGCTGCGCGCCGGTCCGCATTCATCTGGCCAGATAAACTCCCGCCGGAGGCTCTTTCCCCGAAACTTCCCCGAAACGCATCGTGTCGTGGATACAGTTGGACCGGCGTTGCCGGATTGACCACAGCCGACCGCACTCGCTGCCGACTCCCTTGCCATTGCAGCAAATCCATGTTTCGGACGCGCATCCGTTGAACCGACGCAATGACAGGTCATCCCATGGCGCAAAATCTTTCTCCGATCCCCGAACTCTATGTCTCGCCCGACAGCGCGCAGAAGCTCAAGCAAGAGGCCGGGGATCTGATCAGCCACGACCTGACGCCGCGCCAGATCTGCGATCTCGAACTGCTGATGAACGGCGGCTTCTACCCGCTGAAGGGATTCCTGCCGGAGGCCGATTACGATTCCGTCGTGTCGGACATGCGTCTTGCCGACGGCAAGCTGTGGCCGATGCCGATCACGCTCGATGTGTCCGAAAAGTTTGCCGACACCATCGAGGTCGGCACTGACATCGCCCTGCGCGATCAGGAGGGCGTGATCCTCGCCACCATGACCGTCACCGACAAATGGGTGCCGAACAAGTCGCTGGAGGCTGCGAAGGTCTTCGGAGCCGACGACTCGGCCCACCCGGCTGTGAACTATCTGCACAACACAGCAGGTGCCGTCTATCTTGGGGGCCCGGTCACCGGCATCCAGCAGCCGGTGCATTACGATTTCCGGTCGCGCCGCGATACGCCGAACGAACTGCGCGCCTTCTTCCGCAAGGTCGGCTGGCGCAAAGTGGTGGCCTTCCAGACCCGCAACCCGCTGCACCGCGCGCATCAGGAACTGACCTTCCGCGCCGCGCGCGAGGCGCAGGCCAACCTGCTGATCCACCCCGTCGTCGGCATGACGAAGCCCGGCGACGTCGATCACTTCACGCGCGTGCGCTGCTACGAGGCGGTGCTGGACCAGTATCCCGCATCCACCACTACAATGTCGCTGCTGAACCTTGCCATGCGGATGGCCGGCCCGCGCGAGGCGGTCTGGCACGGCCTGATCCGCGCGAACCACGGCTGCACCCACTTCATCGTGGGTCGCGATCACGCCGGCCCCGGCAAGAACTCTGTCGGCAAGGATTTCTACGGCCCCTACGACGCGCAGGATCTGTTCAAACAATATCAGTCCGAGATCGGGGTCGAGATGGTCGACTTCAAGCATATGGTCTATGTGCAGGAAAAGGCGCAGTATTACCCGGCGGACGAAATCCCGGAAGGCGGCACCGTGCTGGATATCTCGGGCACCGAGCTGCGTCGCCGCTTGTCCGAGGGTCTTGAGATTCCGGAATGGTTCTCTTTCCCGCAGGTCGTCACCGAACTGCGCCGCACCCGGCCCGCCCGCAACAAGCAGGGATTCACCGTCTTCTTCACCGGCTTTTCCGGCTCGGGCAAATCGACCATCGCCAATGCGCTGATGGTCAAGCTGATGGAAATGGGCGGCCGCCCGGTGACATTGCTGGACGGCGACATCGTGCGCAAGAACCTGTCGTCGGAACTGGGCTTCTCCAAGGAACACCGCGACCTGAACATCCGCCGAATCGGCTATGTCGCCTCCGAGATCACCAAGAATGGCGGCATCGCGATCTGCGCGCCCATCGCGCCCTACGCCACGACCCGCCGCGCCGTGCGCGAAGACATCGAAGCCTTCGGTGCCTTTATCGAAGTCCACGTCGCGACCTCGATCGAGGAATGCGAACGCCGGGACCGCAAAGGGCTGTATAAACTGGCCCGCGAAGGCAAGATCAAGGAGTTTACTGGCATTTCAGACCCTTACGACGTGCCGGAACGCCCCGAGATGCGGATCGAGACAGAATCGACCGATGTCGACAACTGCGCCCATCAGGTCATTCTGAAGCTGGAATCGATGGGGCTCATCACCGGTTGACGCGATCCCAACCTGAATTGGAATGGGCTGCGCTTCGGTGCGGCTCATTTTGCATCCGGCAAAGTGCGATGACCTCACTCCTGCCCGATGTTCGGCAACATTTGAACAAATTTGCCAGTAACTTTGAAGGAACGCCGCGTTTCCCAGCGGTGCCAGAGCCGAGTGTGTTAAATGCGTATTCTTGTCGCCGATGACGACCCCATCATCCTCGACCTTCTGCAATCACCGATGTGGTTGGGCTCTGAACACGACCTGACCTGCGTCACGTCCGCGGCAGAGGCTCTTTCAGCCATTTACGACAGTCGGCCATTCGATGCGTTCCTGATTGACGTGGTCATGCCCGAAACCGACGGCATCAGCCTCTGCGCCACGATCCGGGCCATGTCGCGCCACAGCGCGACGCCGATCATCATGATCACGGCCAGCACTGAGGGTGGCGTCATGCATCGCGCCTTTGCCGCCGGGGCGACCGACTTCGTGCGCAAGCCACTGGATGGACTGGATCTTGGTGCCCGCATCAACATGGCGACGATGTTAAACGCCAGTCTTCTGCGCGAACGCAAGGCGCGGTCGACCTTGACGCAACTGCGGCAACGCACGGTCATGGGACAGGACGAAACGCCCTTTCTGGGCGTGCCATCGGGCGCAATGTCATATTCCAGCCTCAAGGCCGACTTGCTGAGCCTGTCGCCCGGCTGCCACGCACTGTCCCTGTTTTCGCTGCGGGTCGCCTCGATCGACTTGTCGGGCGACGATCAGGCAGAAGATGATCTGCTGCAACGGTTGGCCGTGATCGGCACGGTCGCGACCCGCGAAATGCAACATTCGTCCACACGCCTGGCCTATGTCGGGCGGGGCTTGTTCGCCGGCGTCACTTTCGGTCGGCAACGCGAACGCGCCGACCTGTTGCAGCACCGTACGCAAAAGGCGCTGGAGGCTGTCTGGCGGGAAAAGGACTGGCCCGACCACGCGCCGAAGCTGCTGGTACGGTCACTTTCCACGCTGGGTGTCTGGACCGGTGCGACCGCAATGCAGGCCATCGCGGACGCCGTGAAGGCTCAATCCGATCCGCGGTTCGCCCGGCCTGACGACCTGTCGGACCGCCTGATCGGCGCCTGACGTCAGCGACGCGGCGTCAATGCAGCGTCACAAGCTGCATGTCATGTTCCGCCGCAAGATGCGTGGCGATGCCTTCGCTCGCGACAAGCGCCACCTGCTCGCCCATCGTGTTGTGAACGGCAAAGAGGGTCTTCCGGTCGCCGGCTTGCGCCTGCACGTCGTCGGGCAGGTCGGCGGTGGCCACGGGCTTCAGATACACGATGTTCTGGCCCAGAACCTGCAGATCGTTTTTCGTGAACATGGATTACCCTTTCCGGATCTGTATTGTCTGTATAACGCGGTTCGGCTCGCTGCGGTTCAGATCGATATGCAACAATCCGTTCTCGATCAGCGCCGCGCCAACCTCCACGCCTTCTGCCAGCACGAAGGACCGCTGGAATTGGCGCCCGGCAATGCCGCGATGCAGGTACACGCGCTCGCCCATGTCCTCGGTCTGGCGACCGCGTACGACCAGTGTCGAATCCTCGACGGTGATCGACAGGTCATCCTCGGCAAATCCGGCCACGGCCAGCGTGATGCGGTAGGATCGTTCAGAAGTCTGTTCGATGTTGTAGGGGGGATAGCCATCGTTTCCCGTCTTGGCGGTCCGTTCCACCAGACGTTCAAGCTGTTCGAATCCCAACAGGAACGGATGCGTTCCCAAGGCCAGTTTCGTCATGCGACAGTCCTCATGCTCAAGCGACATCTGCAATGGCGGTCCCAGGTGCGGCAACCGTCATCATCAATATGGGCACCCCTGCGCGGCCCTGCAAGTGACGGCTTGCCCGGCCTTCATCGGACTGAAACCTCTAGGCGTTCTTGATGATTGGCGATAAGATCAACTCAACACTGCACGTGCCTCGGCCCGCGCACAGATCGAAAGACCCGCCATGAACTCCTCCCCCCGCATGAACGAGGCGGAGGTCCTGACCATCGAACTCGCCGTGCTGCGCGGCGAACACCGGGACCTCGACCTTGCGATCTCCGTCCTGCAGGAACGTCACCCCGGCGACGTGCTGACACTGAAGCGGCTGAAGAAGAAGAAGCTCGCGCTCAAGGATCAGATCGCGCGGCTATCAGATCGGTTGAACCCCGACATCATCGCTTGATCGCTTGCCGCCGGGTCGCGGCACGGTATAAGGCCCGCGCAGGTAGGCTAAAGGGGTCGTCATGGCGGACGTGCAGATCGGCATCATCATGGGCAGCCAGTCCGACTGGCCCACGATGAAGGAAGCCGCCGACATCCTCGATGCCCTCGGTGTCGCGTACGAGGCAAAGATCGTCAGCGCTCACCGCACCCCGGACCGCCTGTGGACCTATGGCAAGACCGCCGTGGACCGCGGCTTGCAGGTCATCATCGCGGGCGCAGGCGGGGCTGCGCATCTGCCCGGCATGATGGCGTCCAAGACGCGGGTGCCGGTGATCGGCGTGCCGGTCCAGACAAAGGCACTGTCCGGCGTCGACAGCCTTTATTCCATTCTACAGATGCCGCGCGGCTTTCCGGTGGCGACCATGGCGATCGGCGCTGCCGGGGCCGCCAATGCGGGCCTCATGGCCGCCGGCATCCTGGCGCTGAACGACGCAGCCCTCGCGCAGCGGCTTGACCAGTGGCGCGCCGACCTTTCCGCCTCCATCCCGGATGAACCCACCGATGAGTGATCCGCTTGCCCCCGGTGCCACCATCGGCATCCTCGGCGGTGGCCAGCTGGGCCGCATGCTGTCTGTCGCCGCATCCCGGCTAGGGTTCAAGACCTGCATCTTTGAACCTGCCGGCGATTGCCCCGCGTCCCACGTCGCGAATTTTCATATGCAGGCTGCCTACGACGATACCGACGCGCTGACCCGCTTTGCCCAAGGCTGCGATGTTGTCACCTTCGAGTTCGAGAATATCCCCACGGGGGCCCTCGATGCGATCGAGGCGCTGCGTCCGATCCACCCGCCGCGTCGTGCGCTCGCGACCTCACAGGACCGATTTGCGGAAAAGACGTTCCTGCAAACGCTTGGGCTGACCGTGGCCCCCTTTGCCGATGTGACCGACGCCGCCACCCTCGACGCCGCCATCGCCACCATCGGGGTGCCCGCGATCCTCAAGACCCGACGCATGGGCTACGACGGCAAGGGGCAGGCCCGGATCATGGTGCCCGGCGACGCCCCCGCGGCGCTTGCCGCCATGAATGGACAGCCCTGCGTGCTGGAAGGCTTCGTCGATTTCACGCACGAGGTCTCGGTCATCGCCGCGCGCGGGCAGGACGGAGCCGTCGCCTGCTTCGACCCCGGCCAGAACGTCCACCGCGACGGCATCCTGCACACCACGACCGTTCCCGCGACGCTAACCCCGACCCAGCGCACCGACGCGATCCTGATCGCCGCCCGAATCCTGAACGCGCTGGACTACGTGGGCGTGCTGGGGGTCGAGCTTTTCGTCACCCCGAACGCCCTGATCGTGAACGAGATTGCACCCCGCGTGCATAATTCCGGCCACTGGACCCAGAACGGCTGTGCCATCGACCAGTTCGAACAGCACATCCGCGCCGTCGCGGGCTGGCCGCTGGGCGACGGCAGCCGCCACAGCAACGTCATGATGGAAAACCTGATCGGCCATGACATGGACCGCGTGCCCGAGATTGCTGCGACCGCTGCCAGCCTGCACCTCTATGGCAAGCCAGAGGCACGGCCTGGCCGCAAGATGGGACACGTCAACCGCGTGACCGGCCCCGCGGTCTAAACGCGGCTCCCCTGTTCATCTGGATGGGTCATTGCCCGCCCGACGCTTTCGCCGCGTGAAAATCGGCAGAGATGCGGTGATTCATTAATCATTTGGCAACCAAGCCACCGCTACGTGTTAACCCTCGTTAACAGGGATTTTTCCGCATGGTCGCCATGGCCTACACCGTCGCCTTCGACGGCATCGATGCGCGACTGGTGCAGGTGCAATGCGCGATCAGTCCCGGCCTGCCGGGTTTCGCCATTGTGGGCCTGCCCGACAAGGCGGTGTCAGAAGCGCGCGAGCGGGTGCGTGCCGCGTTGACCTCCATGGCCATCGCCCTGCCCAGCCAGCGCATCAGCATCAACCTCTCGCCCGCCGACCTGCCGAAGGAAGGCTCGCACTTCGACCTGCCCATCGCTCTGGCCGTCCTCGCGGCGCTCGAGGTGGTCCCGCACGAGGAGGTGTCGGACATCGTCGCCCTGGGAGAATTGTCCTTGGACGGCACGCTCGTTCCCGTGGTCGGCGCGTTGCCTGCGGCGGTCGCGGCCGGTGACAGCGACCGGTCGCTGATGTGTCCCGCCGCTTGCGGGGCAGAGGCCGCCTGGGTCGACAGCGTCCGCGTCATCGCGCCCGCATCGCTCGCGCAGGCGATCAGCCACCTGAACGGCCGCGCCGTGCTGGACCCCGCAACCCCCGGCGAAGTCACCCACGACAGCGGTGCCCGCTGCCTGTCAGAGGTCAAGGGTCAGGAACGCGCCAAGCGGGCGCTGGAGATCGCCGCCGCCGGTCGCCATCACATGCTGCTCGTCGGCTCGCCGGGGTCGGGCAAGTCGATGCTGGCCGCCCGCATCCCCGGCATCCTGCCGCCGCTGACGCCGGTCGAGGCGCTGGAAACCTCGATGATCCACTCTCTCGCCGGGTTGCTGGACGCCGGCGGCATTTCCCGTACGCGTCCCTTTCGCGAACCGCACCACACGGCGTCGATGGCCGCCATCGTCGGCGGTGGGCGGGGGGCGAAACCGGGCGAGATCAGCCTTGCGCACAATGGCGTGCTGTTCATGGACGAGTTTCCCGAATTTCCCCGCGCCGTTCTTGAAACCCTGCGCCAGCCCATTGAGACGGGCGAGGTCGTCGTCGCCCGGGCAAACGCCCATGTCCGCTATCCTTGCCGCTTCATGCTGGTCGCCGCGGCGAACCCTTGCAAATGCGGCTACCTCGCCGACGCCGCCCGCGCCTGTGGTCGTGCGCCCCTGTGCGGTGATGACTACCTGGGCCGGATCAGTGGTCCCCTGATGGACCGCTTCGATCTGCGCATCGAGGTGCCGCCCGTATCTTTCACCGACCTCGACCTGCCGATGGGTGGTGAAACGTCGGCTGAAATCGCCGCCCGTGTCGCCACGGCGCGGGGCGTGCAGATCGACCGCTACAGCGCGCATCCGGGCATGTGGGCCAATGCCGACGCGCAGGGCGCGGTGCTGGAAGCGGTGGCGACCCCCGATGCCGAAGGGCGTGATCTGCTGCTGCGCGTCGCCGACCGCTTCGGTCTGTCCGCGCGGGGCTATCACCGCGTGCTGCGGGTCGCGCGCACGATCGCGGACCTCGATGGCTCTGACGCGGTGCGCCGCAACCACGTGGCTGAAGCGGTCAGCTTCAGGTTGACCCTGACCAAGGAAGTCTGATCCGGCTGCGCCGGAACCTCCGCTGGAAGTTTGGCCAGATGAATGCGAAAGCACGGCGTCAGAGCATCGCCATGAAGGCGGGCCATGCCGCGGGGTCGGCGACAGTCTTGTCACGGCAGACCACATTGCAGAACCCGAAGGTGCGGCCCTGCATTCCCATCAGGTGCGTGACGGGCTTGCCCGAATAGGGGCAAATGGCGTTCTCGGACCGGCCGTGCGTCACCGGGGCCGCGGGCAGGGGCGCGGGGCCGGGCCAGGGTCGTATGGTGCGGTCGTGTTCGAATACCGCCGATGCCTTGCCCGCCGCCAACCCCATCGCGCGCCAGCGGCGCAGCGCCGGATCGGCAAGATGAGCCGCGACGTAGGACCGGGTCGCGGGCCGTGTGTCGAAACCGTAGTTCGCCAACCGGACCGCCATCGGGGCAAAGATCGCGTCGGCGATACTGTAGTCCCCGCAAAGCCACGGACCCTCCGTCGCGGTGGTCTGCCGCGCGTGGGTCCAGTTGACCTCCAGCCGGTCCAGTTCGGCAGCGACGTCCGCCGGGGGCATCACAGGCTGAAAGCTGCGGTGCAGGTTCATCGGCCAGCCGCCCCGCAGGGCGCGAAAGCCGCTGTGCATCTCGTTCGCCAGCGTCCGCGCGGTGCCGCGCGCCACAGAGTCCTGCGGCCAAAGGCCCGCATCGGGGTAAAGGCTTGCCAGCTCTTCGGCGATGGCCATGCTGTCGGACAGGATCGCGCCCCCGGCGGTTACCATGGTTGGTAGCGTCTTTGCGGGTGCCAGATTGGTCAACAGGGCCGCGACGTCGTCCTCTGACGCCGGATAGAGCACGGTCGTGTCGACCTTGTCCGACAGGCCGAAGCGGTCCACCATCAGCCACGCGGCCAACGACCAACTGAAATACAGCCGATTGCCGATATACAGGTGATGCTTCATCTGCTGCGCCTCATGCGATGTGGTTGATGCGTCCGATCCGCCAGCCGTCGGCTGCGAGGGTCATGTCGGTGACGCCCAGCGGGTCGATCCGGTGGGCCATGGCGGCAAAGGCCGTCTGCCGGGTCGCGCGGGGAATCTGGGACATGATCACGCCCATATGGGCGACCACGATCAGATGGGCCGGAGCATGCGCGGCGATCAATGCGTCGATGGCCCGTGCGACGCGGGCCGTGACGTCATTCCAGCTTTCGCCGTTCGGTGCGGCCAGATCGCCCGGTTGTTCCCAGAACCGGCGCGACAGCACCGGATCGCGGGCGCTGACCTGCGTGTGATGCAATCCGTCCCAGGCCCCGAAATCGATCTCTCGCAAGGCCCTGTCGTCCGGCAGGCGCAGACGGTTGCGGGCAATCGCGTCGGCGGTCGTGATCGCGCGGCGCAGGTCGGACGACACGATCAGCGCGTCTGCGGGCAGATAGTCCGACAGGCGGTCGAGGGCCGCCCGGTCGGACAGGTCCGCCGGCACATCGCGCCAGCCCGTCATCGTCCGTTCATGGGTCGGACCGTGCCGCACCAGCCAAAGCGTCGTCATGGCAGACGGCCCTTCAGCAGCAGCGGCAAGCCCGCCATGACGGCGACGACCGTGTCCGCCTGCGCCGCAATCCGGCGATTGATCAGCCCCTGCGCCGCACGAAACCGGCGCGCCAGCGCATTGTCGGGCACGATGCCCTGACCGACCTCGTTCGACACGACGAGGACAGGGCAAGGGCAGGTCGACAGGGCCACCAGCAGGTCGTCGCAGGCCGCTTCAATGTCGCGATCGGCCAGCAGCACATTCGTCAGCCACAGGGTCACGCAATCCAGCAGGGCGACATGCGCGGAATCCTGCGATCGCAGGGCGGCAGCCGGATCGAAAGGAGCTTCGACTGTCGCCCAGCCATCGCCGCGCTGGGCGATATGGGCCGCGATCTTCTGCCGCATCTCTTCGTCGAATGGCTGTGCCGTCGCGATGTAAGTTCTTGGCCTGTCAAAGGAAATGGCAACGCTTTCCGCAAAGGCAGATTTACCCGACGCCGCCCCGCCTAGTATGAAAATGAGATTGTGCAACTTCTTCATGGAACTTTCGTGCGGAAGATGTGTTCATCAGACATAGAAACTGCGTCGCACAAAGACACAAGCAGTTCGCGACATTCCAAGGGGGATACGACCATGGCTTTTGAAGGATTTTCGGATCAGACCCTGTCGCGAACCGCCATGAAGGCGGAATTGCTCGACGCCGAAACAGAGCTTCGCCTAGCCTATGCATGGCGCGACGAGCGGTGCGAGGAAAGCCTGCACCGCCTGATCACTGCCTACATGCGCCTCGCAATTTCGATGGCGGCGAAGTTCAAGCGCTACGGCGCGCCGATGAACGACCTGATCCAGGAAGCCTCTGTCGGCCTGATGAAGGCGGCCGAGAAGTTCGATCCCGACCGGGGCGTGCGCTTTTCGACCTATGCCGTCTGGTGGATCAAGGCGTCGATCCAGGACTACGTGATGCGCAATTGGTCCATGGTGCGCACCGGGTCCACGTCCTCGCAGAAATCGCTGTTCTTCAACCTGCGCCGCGTGCAGGCCCGGCTGGAGCGTGAAGCGGCGGCCGAGGGCAAGAAGCTTGAAGGTCACATCATGCGCCAGATGATCGCGACCGAGGTCGGCGTGCCTCTGCACGATGTCGAGATGATGGAAGGGCGGCTGTCCGGCTCTGACTTCAGCCTGAACGCTACCCAGTCGTCCGAAGACGAAGGCCGCGAGTGGATCGATGCGCTGGAAGACGATGCCAGCCAGGCCGCCGAGAATGTCGAACTGGCCCATGACAATGCGCAGTTGCGTCAGTGGTTGCTGACCGCGCTCGGAGATCTGAACGACCGCGAAAGGTTCATCGTGCGCGAGCGCAAACTGCGCGACGATCCCCGCACGCTCGAAAGCCTTGGCACCGAATTGGGGCTAAGCAAGGAGCGCGTGCGCCAGCTGGAGGCCGCGGCCTTTGGCAAGATGCGCAAGAATCTGGAAAGCCAGAGCAGGGAAGTGCTGTCATTCTTCGCGTGAAAACGCTTGTCGCACTGGTAACCTTGCTGGCGGCTCCTGTGGCCGCGGATGTCGGCCCGTTGCCACGGGCCGACATCTTCGTTCTGGGAGAGGTGCATGACAATCCGCTGCACCATGCCACGCAGGCGCGGATCGTAGGGCAGGTTGCGCCGAAGGCGCTGGTGTTCGAGATGCTCTCATCCGCGCAGGCCGGTGCTGCGATGGCCGTCGACCGCACCGATGCGGATGCCGTCGCCGCTGCGACCGGCTGGGCTGACAGCGGCTGGCCGGATTTCGCGATGTATGCCCCGATCTTTGCCGCCGCACCGGATGCGATGGTCGTCGGGGCTGCCGTAGCCCGCGACGATCTGGTCGCGGTGATGCAGGGCGACACGGCACAGGTGCCGGACGCCCTGCCGGTGCCGCCCCTGACGGACGCGCAACTTGCCACCCTGACGCAGGAACAGGCCGAGGCCCACTGTGACAAGCTGCCCGAGGAGATGCTGCCCGGCATGGTCAGCGCCCAGCGTCTGCGTGATGCAGCTTTCGGCGGTGCGGCCGTGGCGGCGTTCGATGCAACCGGCGGCCCGGTCGTGCTGATCACCGGCACGGGCCACGCGCGCACCGATGTCGGCGTTCCAGCTGCGATCCGCGCTGCCCGTCCCGACATCGTCGTATGGTCGCTGGGCCAGTCAGAAGGGGAGGGCGACCCCGACGCGCCCTTCGATGCAATCCTCACGACGCCCGTTCAGGATCGCCCCGACCCCTGCGCGGCCATCGCCAACTAGGCTTGTTGTCATCGGCATCGCTGCCGCCTACATCTGGGGGCGCATCGAAGGGGACATTCCATGCTGCACGACAAGCGCATCCTGCTGATCATCGGTGGCGGCATCGCGGCCTACAGATCGCTAGAGCTGATCCGACTGTTGCGCAGCGCCGGTGCGGCCGTCACGCCTGTCATGACACATGCGGCGGCCGAGTTCGTGACACCGCTGTCGGTCGCGGCACTGGCAGGCGAGAAGGTCTATACCGACCTTTTCGACCTGACGGACGAGGCCGAGATGGGGCATATCCAACTGTCCCGCGTCGCTGACCTGATCGTTGTCGCGCCCGCAACCGCGGACCTGATGGCCAAGGCCGCGACCGGTTTGGCGGGCGATCTGGCGGCGACGCTGCTGCTGGCGACCGACACGCCGGTGCTGATGGCACCCGCCATGAACGTGCGGATGTGGTCCCATGCGGCGACGCAGCGCAATCTGGCGACCCTGCGGGTCGATGGCGTCACCTTCGTCGGTCCCGACGTGGGTGACATGGCTTGCGGCGAACACGGCCCCGGTCGACTGGCGCAACCTGCTGCGATCCTGGACGCGATCACGGCGCAAATGGCGGGTGGTCCACTGGCCGGGCGGCATGTCATCGTGACCTCCGGCCCGACGCATGAGCCGATCGATCCTGTCCGCTACATCGCGAACCGGTCCTCTGGCGCGCAGGGGACCGCCATCGCGCGGGCACTGGTCGGGCTTGGCGCGCAGGTGACCTTCGTGACCGGCCCCGCGATCGTGCCGCCACCCGACGGCGTGACGCTGGTCCGGGTCGAGACGGCACGGCAGATGCACGACGCCGTCATGGCGGCGCTGCCTGCTGATGCAGGCATCTTTGCCGCCGCCGTCGCGGACTGGCACGTCGTCAACACCGGCGCGCAGAAGATGAAGAAAACGACGGGCGGCCTGCCCGTGCTGGAGTTTGCGGAAAACCCCGACATTCTGGCTGGGGTGTCAGCCTTGACCACTCACCGTCCGCGCCTTGTCGTGGGCTTTGCCGCCGAGACGCAGGATGTGACGCGGCTCGCGACCGCGAAACGTGCCCGCAAGGGCTGCGACTGGATCGTCGCAAACGATGTGTCGGACGGGACCGGCATCATGGGCGGAACGGAAAACGCGGTGACGCTGATCACGGACACCGGGGCAGAAGACTGGCCCCGCATGAGCAAGGACGCGGTCGCGCAACGCCTTGCCCGAAGACTGGTGGAGGCGCTGGGGTGAGCGCAGGAGCCTCAAAGGGGCATCCGGCTGCGCCAGATCACCGTGGCGGGAGTGTGGCTGGTCAGATGAAGCACGAGATCGGCGTGGCCTTCGTGCCCGGGGCGGACGAAACTTTGCCGCTGCCCGCCTATCAGTCGGCGGGCGCTGCCGGTGCGGATGTCTGCGCAAACCTCGACGCGAGCGACCGGGTGGACGGGATCTTGCTGCGACCCGGCATGCGGGCGCTGGTACCGACAGGCCTGCGGCTGGCCATTCCCGCAGGGTTCGAGGTGCAGGTCCGCGCGCGCTCCGGTCTGGCACTGCAGCATGGAATTGCGCTCGTGAATGCGCCGGGCACCATCGACAGCGACTATCGCGGGCCGCTTGGCGTGCTGGTGATCAATCTGGGACAAGTGGACTTTACTGTGACCCACGGCATGCGGATCGCGCAGCTTGTGGTGGCACCGGTGATGCAGGCCGGTTTTGCGCTGGCCGATCTGGACGGCACGCCGCGCGGAACGGGCGGGTTCGGATCGACGGGGGTGGCCCCGTGATCATGGTCCTTTTCCTGATCGCCGTCATCTGGGGCGTCGGCGCAGCAATGGGTGCGCCAAAGCCTGCGCGCTGGGTCATGGTCGGCGTGCTGATGGCCGCCGTGATCGCCGCACAACTGGTCCTGCCCGCCGGCCACCCGCTGCGGCAGGCGACCGGCGGCGATGCGCGGCTCTGGCTGCTGATTGCGGGTTTCGGTGCTGTCATCTGGTCCTATGCCGCGATCCTGCGCGCGGTGAAGGCGCGTGTGAAACCTGCAACGCAGCCGACCGTTGACCGGTTCGAGGACACCGAACTGCAACGCTATGCCCGCCACATCATGTTGCGCGAGGTCGGCGGACCAGGGCAGGCGGCGCTGCGCCGCGCCAAGATACTGATCGTGGGGGCCGGTGGCCTCGGCTCTCCGGCGCTGATGTATCTGGCGGCCAGCGGCGTCGGCACGATCGGCGTGATCGACGACGACACCGTCGATATCAGCAACCTGCAACGGCAGGTGATCTTTGGCGACAGCGACCCTGGCCTGCCCAAGGTGCAGGTCGCGGCGCGCGAATTGCGCCGCCAGAACCCGCATATCGTCGTGCGTCCCTACCACCGGCGCGTGACGCCAGACATCGCCGCGGACCTGATCGCGGACTATGACCTGATCCTTGACGGGTCGGACAATTTCGACACGCGCTATCTGGTGAACCGGACCTGTGTTGACCTGGGCAAGCCGCTGATTTCCGCCGCGATGACCCAGTGGGAAGGGCAGATCAGCCTGTATGATCCCGCGCACGGCACCCCCTGTTACGCCTGCGTTTTTCCCGACCGTCCGGCCCCCGGCCTGGTCCCAAGCTGTGCCGAGGCGGGCATCATCGGCCCGTTGGCTGGCGTCATGGGATCGCTCATGGCGGTCGAGGCCTTGAAGGCGCTGACCGGTGCGGGGCAGGGGCTGGGTGGCCGTCTGCTGATCTACGATGCACTTTATGCCGACACCCGCATCATGCAGGCCGCACCGCGCGCCGATTGCCCGGTGTGCCAAGGCCGGGGCTTGCAGGTCGGCGCGACTGCGGCCAAGGTCTGATCGAGATATCCTTGGGGGACCTGCCATGAAAATCCTGACCTCGCTCGCCGCCGTCCTGCTGGCCACCACCGCCACCGCCGATAGCCACCTGCCCGATCTGGGCGGGCGCGACATCACCGTCGTGACCGAAAACGCCTATCCCCCTTTGCAGTTCATCAAGGACGGGGCCGCCGTGGGCTGGGAATACGACGCGATGGCCGAAATCGCCAAGCGCCTGAACCTGACCGTCACCTATGAAAATACGAGCTGGGAAGCGATGATTCCTGCCGTGTCCGAAGGACAATTCGACATCGGCATGACCGGCATCACCATCCGCGAGGACCGGGCCGAGGTCGTCGACTTCTCGGACGCCTACATGACCTCCGAGATGGTGATGCTGGTCCGCGGCGACGAGGACCGTTTCAGCGACGCCGCGAGCTTCGCCGCCGACGCCGACCTGCTGATGGCCGCACAGCCCGGCACGACGCCGTTCTACGTCGGCGTCTACGACGTGCTTGACGGGGACGAGGCGAACCCTCGCATCAAGACGATGGAGACCTTCGGTGCCACGGTGCAGGCCCTGCGGGCGGGCGACGTCGACCTGGTGCTGACCGACGGCACCGCCGGGCAAGGCTATGTCGATGCGTCGGACGGCGCGCTCAAGATCGTGGGCGAGAGGCTGGGGACCGAGGATTTCGGCTTCATCTTCCCAAAAGGCTCCGACCTTGTCGGGCCGATCAACCTCGCCATCGCCGACATGAAGGCGGACGGCACCCTAGATGCGCTGAACACCGAATGGTTCCTCGACTTCAAGATGGGTGAATGACCCTTTGACGCCGGCCGACCGCGACTTTCCCTACTGGCTGGTCGCGGTCTGCCTGATCGGTGCGGCGCTGTTCGCAGGCGTGCTGGCGGATCCCGCATCGCGCGACGTGCTGGACACGCTGATGCAGGGCGTTCGGACCACGATCTTCGTCACGCTGGTCAGCTACGCCATGGCCTGCGCACTGGGCCTCGGCCTCGCCCTCATGGCCGGGTCGGGGTCACTGATCCTGCGCCAGATCGCGCGCTTCTATGTCGAGGTCATGCGCGGCATCCCTATCCTCGTGCTGTTGCTTTATGTCGCCTTCGTACTGGCCCCGGCGCTGGTCGCGGGATGGAACGCGCTGGGCCTGCCAGAGGCGCGGACGCGGGATTTCCCGCTGCTGTGGCGGGCGATCATCGCGCTGTTTCTGGCCTATTCGGCCTTTCTGGCCGAAGTCTTTCGCGCCGGTCTGCAATCGGTCGACACCGGCCAGATCGAAGCGGCGCGCGCCTTGGGTCTGAACGGGCGGCAGCGGTTCCGCTTCATCGTCTGGCCACAAGCGCTGCGTACCATCCTGCCGCCGCTGGGCAATGATTTCGTCGCGATGGTCAAGGACTCGTCCCTGGTCAGCGTGCTCGGCGTGGCCGACATCACGCAACTGGGCAAGGTGATCGCAGCCGGCAATTTCCGCTACTTCGAGACCTACAATGTCGTGGCCCTCGTCTATCTGACGATGACGATCAGCCTCTCGATTCTGCTTCGGCGGTTCGAGAGAGGGCGTCGTCGCGTTTGAGTTTATTTGGCCAGATGAACGGGGGGCGGTGGCTCATTTCCGGGTGCCGTCCTAGATTGATCGCTGAAGGAGACCCGACATGACCAATCCGCTGCTGACCCAATGGGACACGCCCCACGCCTTGCCGCCGTTCGACGCGATCACGGACGACGATTTCGCCCCCGCCGTCGACGCGGCCCTGATCGAGGCGCGGGCAAACATCGCCGCCATTGCGGCCCATCCCGACGCACCGACCTTTGCCAACACGATCGAGGCGCTGGAACTTGCGGAACGCACGCTGTCCCGCGTGCTGGGCGTGTTCTTTGGCGTCGCGGGGGCCGACAGCAACCCGGCGCGCGAGGCGTTGCAGCGCGACTTTTCGCCCTTGTTGTCGGCCTTCGGGTCCGAGATCACGGCGAACGCGGCACTGTTCGCGCGCATCGAAGACCTGTGGGCACGGCGCGACGACCTTGACCTGACCGACGAACAGGCCCGCGTTCTGATGTTGACCCGGCGCGGTTTCGTGCGGCAGGGGGCGCAATTGCAGGGGGCCGCCGCCGACCGGCTGCGCGACGTCAAATCCCGGCTGGCGGTGCTGGGGACGCAGTTCACCCAGAACCTGCTGGCGGATGAGCGCGACTGGTTCATGCCCCTGTCCGAAGACGATCTCACGGGTCTGCCCGATTTCGTGACCGACGCCGCCCGGGCGGCGGGCGAGGCGGGCGACCACGGCGGCCCCGTGGTCACGCTGTCACGGTCGCTGATCGTGCCGTTCCTGCAATTCTCGCCCCGCCGCGATCTGCGGCAACGGGCCTACGCGGCCTGGACCGCGCGCGGCATGAACGGCGGTGCGACGGACAATCGGGCCCTGGCGGCGGAAACGCTCGCCCTGCGGGTAGAGCGCGCCGACCTGCTGGGCTACGACAGTTTCGCGGACTACAAGCTGGAAACCGAAATGGCCGGCACACCCGCCGCCGTGCGCAACCTGCTGATGCAGGTCTGGCAACCGGCCAAGGCGTCGGCCGAGGCGGACGCCGTGAAACTCACCGCAATGCTGCACGCCGACGGTGTGACAGGTCCGCTGGAACCCTGGGACTGGCGCTATTACTCCGAAAAGCGGCGTCAGGCGGAACACGATCTGGATGAAGCGGCGCTGAAGCCTTACCTGCAGCTCGACCGGATGATCGACGCCAGCTTCGACTGCGCCAACCGCCTGTTCGGGCTGGAATTCGCGCCCTTCGACGGCCCGGTCTATCACCCGGACGTGCGGCTGTGGAACGTGACACGGAACGGCAAACACGTCGCGGTCTTTGTTGGCGACTATTTCGCGCGGGCGTCGAAACGGTCCGGGGCCTGGTGCATGGCGATGCGCAGCCAGCAGCGGCTGGCGGGCGACGTGAAGCCCATAGTCGTGAACGTCTGCAACTTTGCCAAGCCTGCCAAGGGCAAGCCAGCGCTGCTATCCTATGACGATGCGCGCACGCTGTTCCACGAATTCGGCCACGCGCTGCACCAGATGCTGTCCGACGTGACCTACGAGTCCATTTCGGGCACGTCCGTCGCGCGGGATTTCGTGGAACTGCCCAGCCAGCTTTACGAACACTGGCTCGAGGTGCCGCAGGTGCTGCAACACTTCGCCGTTCATGCCGAAACGGGCGAGGCGATGCCGCAGGCGATGCTGGAACGGATGCTGGCCGCTGCCACCTACGACATGGGTTTCCAGACCGTCGAATACATCGCGAGCGCGCTGGTCGACCTTGAATTCCACGCCGGACCGCCGCCGGCGGACCCGATGCAGAAGCAGGCGGAAATCCTGCAAGACCTCGGGATGCCGCATGCGATCGGCATGCGCCACGCGACACCGCATTTCGCGCATGTCTTCGCAGGCGACGGCTATTCCAGCGGCTACTACAGCTACATGTGGTCCGAGGTGATGGACGCGGATGCCTTCGACGCCTTCACCGAAGCAGGCGATCCCTTCGATCCCGCGCTGGCGAAGCGGCTGGAGGAAACGGTCCTGTCGTCGGGCGGATCGGTGGACGCGGCGACGCTCTATCAGCAGTTCCGGGGCCGGATGCCCGGCGTGGATGCCCTGTTGCGGGGTCGTGGCCTGGCCGCCTGACCGGTCAGTCTTTCTGGTGACGCTCGGAGGCCGCAAGGATCAGGCGCATCTCGTCGGCGAGGCTCGCCTCGATCGCGAAGGCACCCGATGCGTCGCCCATGCCGGGGTCTTCCTCTGGCACCTGCACTTCGGACTTGTCGCGCAGCCATTGCCTGACCGGTTCGTCCGCGGCCTGAACAAGGCGGGCCAGCACTTGCCGCTGGGCCATCAGCCGACCTTCAAGGGATTGGGGTGTCACTGTCATCGCAGCCTCCATTGCTGCTGGCTCAACGTGCCAGAAAGCACCGCGTTCCCATGATCGACTAGGCCTGCGGGTCGTCCGGGTGCTTCTGCACACCGACCGGGTCCTTGTGGATCAGCACATCGGCGCGGGGATAGGTGTGCAGGATCGCGCGCCGCAAACCCGCCCCGATGGCATGGGCCGCATCCAGGGACTGTGCGCCGTCCAGTTCGATATGCAGGTTGACGAAGACGCGACTGCCCGCGCGGCGGGTCTTCAGGTCGTGGAACCCCCGCACCCCTTCGAATTCCCGCGCGATGGCCGTGATGCCAGCGATCATCTCCGGGTCGGCCTGCCGGTCCATCAGCGCGTCCCATGCCCCCCGACCGATCCGCAGCGCGCCGACCGCCAGTAGCAATGCTGCCCCCAGGGCCACGACGCTGTCCACCTGTGCCAGTCCCAGCGCCGACGACGCCCACAGCGCCACGATGGCCCCCACGTTGGGGATCAGGTCACCCAGATAGTGCAGGCTGTCCGCCTTCACGACGGGGTTGTCGGTCAGCGCCGCCACGCGCCGCTGCCAGATCACGAGCCCCAGTGTCAGGACGATGGAAAACACGACGACGGCAATGCCCGACGCCTCGTTGCGGGGCAGGGCGGCATCGCCCTGCCACAACCGCCAGATCGCCGCCGTCGCAATCACGCCGGACGACGCGAGGATGATCAGCGATTGCCCCAGCGCCGCCAGATCCTCGGCCGAGGTGTGGCCGAAGTTGTGATCGTCGTCGGCGGGTTTTGCAGCATAGGCGATGGCGGCCAGAGCCGCCAGCGACATCATCAGGTCCATTGCCGAATCTGCCAGCGTCGCCGCGATCGCCAGCGATCCGGTCTGACCCAGCGCCCACAGCTTTGCCACGACCAGCGCCAGGGCCACGGCGCAGGACAAAAGTCCGGCAGACAGGTTCAGGCGGGTGTTGGTGGCGGCATCACTCATGGCCCCTCTCTACCCGAGGGGACGGGCGCGCGGAAGCCTCAGTCGGTGTCCACACCCCAAAGCCGCGATTTGTGACCCCAGCCGGTATAGCCGCCCGCGGAAAGTTCGCACCAATCGGCCTCGCATTCGCCAAGGCGTGCGATGACGTTCTGTTCCAGTTCGGCCCGTTCGGATGCGCTGTCCGAGGGCTGGGAGCGCAGGGCCATGTGGTCTTCGTCGACGATCACCGTGCGGACGCCCGACAGCATCGTGTAGTGCACCCACCCGCCCTGACCGTCGCGGTCGATGACCCGACGCCAGTGGCCGTATTCCGCGACCACCTGCAAGGGCATGTCGCGCCGCTGGAACACCCAGTCGATGCGGTGGGTCAGCGACGGCCCACGGCGGACGTTCGCCTCCCTCACTTTCAGGCTGACATAGCGGGGCAGGGGCAGGTTCGTCTCTGGCCCGATGTCAGGTGCCTCGAAGCTGGCGGCGGTCGGTGCGGTGTCCTGCGCATGCAGGGGGCCTGCCACGGCAAGCGACAATGCCAGACACAGGATATGCGTGATGTTCATGGTACTGCCTCGATCCGCCAGACGGGCGCGATGGTTCTTGTGCCGCGCGTCCCTGACTGGCAACCTGCCATCAACCGGGGACTTTGAAAAGCACCGCAGGGGGGCAAATGTCGAGCAAGAAGCTGAGTGTTGTCGTGACGCGACGGTTGCCGCCGGCGGTCGAGACGCGGATGACCGAATTGTTCGACGTCAGCCTGCGCGACGACGACACCCCCATGACCCGAGAGGCGCTTGTCGCGGCGATGCAGGGGGCTGACGTGTTGGTGCCGACGATCACCGATGCCATCGACGCGCGATTGCTGGCGCAGGCCGGCGACCGGCTGAAGCTGATCGCGAACTACGGGGCCGGAGTGGACAATATCGACGTGGCCACGGCCCGCCAGCGCGGCATCCTCGTGACGAACACGCCCGGCGTGCTGACCGACGACACCGCCGACATGACGATGGCGCTGATGCTCTCCGTCCTGCGCCGCATCCCCGAAGGCATGCGGGTCGCGCAGTCCGACGAATGGGCCGGCTGGGCCCCGACGGCGATGCTGGGCGGGCGGGTTGCCGGGCGCAGGCTGGGCATCCTTGGCATGGGCCGGATCGGGCAGGCGGTGGCCCGGCGGGCGCGTGCGTTCGGCATGCAGATCCATTACCACAACCGCAAGCGCCTGCGCGGCGAGGTCGAGGCACCGCTAAACGCGACCTATTGGGAAAGCCTTGACCAGATGGTCGCGCGGATGGACGTGATCAGCGTCAACTGCCCGCACACGCCGTCCACCTTTCACCTGATGAACGCCCGCCGGCTGAAGCTGATGAAGCACAACGCCGTCATCGTGAACACCAGCCGCGGAGAGGTCATCGACGAGAACGCCCTGACCCGGATGCTGCGGGCAGGAGAGATCGCGGGTGCCGGACTGGACGTGTTCGAACGCGGCCACGAGATCAATCCCCGCCTCAAGGCCCTTCCCAACGTGATCCTTTTGCCCCACATGGGGTCAGCCACGGCCGAAGGCCGGATCGAGATGGGCGAGAAGGTGCTGATCAACATCAAGACCTTTGCGGACGGCCACCGTCCACCCGATCTTGTGGTGCCGGGACAGCTATGACGGGCGATTTGACGCGGACCGGCAACGGTCCACCTATGCCCAAAGGAAGAGGAGCGATGAAGATGATGAAATTGATGACGGCCGCCGTGGCGCTAGCCAGCCTTGGGGCCTGTGCGGCTCAGGTCCCTGCGTTCGACGGATCGGATGCGCAGGTCGGCAATGGCACGCTGGTCATACCCTCGGTGTCGCAGCCCTTGCCGGTTCCGCCGCCGGCACCTGTCAGCACCACCTCGCTTGACGGTCCGGCCCGCGCGCCGACCCCGCTGCCGTCCACGAACGGCATGCCGCCGCCCCCGGTCGAGGTCGGTGTCGTCGGCCCGATCCCCGCGGACCTGCCGCCGTTCGAGCCTTTGGTCATGGACGAAGATATCGCTGGTTGATTGCGTCGCGCGTTGTCTGCACCGCGTCAGCGCGGTGCAGGCGGGGTGGCACGTCTCTGGTCTGGCGATGCCTTACTGCGCACGTTCCGCGATGGACGTGTAGTCCATGCTTGAAAACCGCAGCATGTTGTTGTCGGCGCGGCCTGCCATCGGTTTGGGGGACATGCATCCGCCCAATACCATGAGTGCAGCCACCGCTAAAAGCGTGGTGCGTTTCATAAAGCTCTCCTCAAGTCCGCATCTGACGTGCGGTGACTTGGAGATAACATGAAAATGCCGGAATTGATCCCCCCGAATCCACAAATCGACCGTGGATTCACGCGGGACGTGTCAAAATTGCAAATCCGGATCCGGCATCAGCTGGCGTCTGGTTCGACATAAGGCGCGGTTTCAACGGCTATTCAGCGATAGACCTCGTCATCGGTCGGAAACGCCCGCGCCTTCACGTCAGCAGCGTAGCGCCTGACCGAATCCTCGATCATCGGGCCAAGCTGTCCGTAGACCTTCACGAACTTCGGCGTCCATGGGTTCAGGCCCAGCATGTCCTCCAGCACGAGGATCTGGCCGTCGCAATCCACCGACGCCCCGATCCCGATGGTGGGAATCGCCACCTCCTTCGTGATCTTCGCGGCCAGCGGCTCGACCATGCCTTCCAGAACCACGGCAAAGGCACCTGCCTCCGACACCGACCGCGCATCGTTCAGATGCGCCTCCCACGTCTCCTCATTGCGCCCCTGCGTCTTGAAGCCGCCCATCACGTGCGACGATTGCGGCGTCAGGCCGGTGTGCGCCATCACGGGAATCCCGCGCTCGACCAGAAAATGGATCGTCTCGGCCATGCGCGCGCCGCCTTCCAGCTTGACCGCGCCACAACCGGTTTCTTTCATGATCTTGGCAGCGTTGCGAAACGCCATGTTCGGCGATTCTTCATAAGAGCCAAAGGGCATGTCCACGACGATCAGCGCCTTCTTCGTGCCGCGCACGACGGCGCGGCCATGCATGATCATCAGGTCCAGCGGCACGCCGATAGTGCTGTCCATGCCGTGCATCACCATGCCAAGGCTGTCGCCCACAAGGATGAAATCCGCATACTTGTCCACGATGGCCGCCGTATGCGCGTGGTAGGATGTCAGCGACACGATCGGCTCTCCGCCCTTGCGATTGCGGATCTGCGGCACGGTGTTCCGGCGGACGTGTTCGGTCTGGCTGCTCATGGGGTCACTTCCTTCTGGTCGATCAGCAAGACATCTCCGAACTGGGCCGAGATCATGATGCCGATGGGGTCTGTGGGATCGCCCGTTGCCGGGCTGAAATCCGCGACGTTGACGAAATCGAGGCCGCGCAGGCTGGCGCGTGGCTCAGTCGCCACGATCTCGTGGATCGATTGCGCCGCTTCCTCGATGGTGCCGCCGGCGTGGATCGTATCGGCGGCAGAGCGCAGCGCGCGGTGCAGGACCGGGGCCGCGGCGCGGTCGCCCTCGGTCAGCCGCACGTTGCGCGACGACAGGGCAAGGCCGTCATCGTCGCGGACGGTCGGCACGCCGTGGATGCTGACGGGGATGAACAGGTCCGCCACCATGCGCCGGATCACCGCAAGCTGCTGGTAGTCCTTCTCGCCGAAATAGGCGGCGTCGGGCTGCACGATGTTGAACAGCTTGGTCACCACCGTCGCCACGCCGCGGAAATGCCCCGGCCGCACCGCACCGTGCAGGATGTTGGCCAGATGCGTCGTCTCGACAATGGTCTCATGGCCCGGCGGATATATCAGATCGGCGGTCGGCAAGAAGACCATCGCCACACCCGCATCGCGCAGCATCGCAAGGTCGGCGTCTTCGGTGCGCGGATACTTTGCAAGGTCCGCCGGGTCGCCGAACTGCGCCGGATTGACAAAGATCGTCGCGACCACCGATGCATGGTCTGCCCGCGCCGCCGCAACCAGCGCGATGTGGCCCGCATGCAGCGCGCCCATCGTCGTCACCAGCCCGACGCTGCCCCGTTGGCGCAGGTCGGCCACGGCCCTGCGCGCCTCGGAAACGGTCTTGCAGATCAGCATCTGTCCCTCCCGGTCGTTCCGCGTGTTTCTAGGCCGGGCCGTCCCGCTTGTCACGCTTCCCCCTTGGTCAGCAGGACCGACAGTTGGGGGCTGGAAATATCGCAGCGCAGGCTGACCTCCGCCACACTGTCGCGGGATTTCACGAGGTCCCGCTTGATCCGGTTCGTCCGAAAGGCCGCCACGGTGGCCGTGGCCGGCACATACAGCCACGGCCCGCGCCGTGCCGGCCTGCGCAGCGCCGCCCCGGAATTGATCGGTGCCAGGTCCAGATGGTCTGCATAGATGTCGAACAACCCGCCTGCGTCGATTTCCAGCACGTGCAGCGGTGCCCGCTCGCCAAGGCTGTCCAGATAGGTCTGCCGCATCGCACGCGGCCAGAAGAAGATGCGTTCGTCCAATTGCATCGCCCAATCCTTCAGGCTGCCGGACGACAGGAAATCCTTCGCCTGATCCCTGCCCGCCAGCAGGGGTCGCTGATGGTTCAGCGTCATCGGTCCTGCATGCGCGACGATGGTCTCAGGCTCCTTGCGCAGGGCGACATCCACGGGTGCAAACCCTGCCTGACGCGCGGCCTCTGCCGGGCGCAGCAGCCCACGCGCGGTGATCCCGGCAAGGTTCGACACCAGCGTCACGTGAAACAGGGACGGTCCGACCAGTCGGATGAAGTCGTCGCGGGTCATGGTGCTGAAATCCGGTAAAAATACTGGGCCACTGTCGCCGTATTGCCTGCGTTAGGCAACGACGCATCGACCCTGTCGCAAACATGCCGATTTGAGTCGGCTGGTTCTTACGCCGCTGCCGCGTTTCGACCAGAGTGCGGGCAAATCCATCAGATCGCAGGGAATCGCCCATGAAAACGAACGTCAAGGCACTGGTCATCGGTGGCGGAGCCGTCGGCACCTCGATCGCCTATCACCTGGCCCGCGCCGGCTGGGACGACGTGATGCTGCTGGAACGAGATGAACTCACCTCGGGTTCGACCTGGCACGCGGCGGGCCTGCTGCCCTACTTCAACATGAGCTTTGCGACGACCCACATCCACGACTACTCCATCCGCTTCTACAAGACGCTGGAGGAGGAGACCGGCCTGAACGCCGGTTTCGCCGTCGTCGGCAACCTGCGCATGGCACAGACCGACGAGAGGATGGAGGAATATCAGCTTTACGCCTCCACGGCCGAGACCTGCGGCGTGCCTTCCGTCTTTCTGACTCCCGACGAGATCAAGGCGAAGTGGCCGCTGATCCGCACGGACGATCTGAAAGGCGCGCTTTACCACAACACCGACGGCTACATTAACCCCGCCGACGTGACGATGGCGATGGCCAAGGGTGCGCGCCAGCGCGGCGTCGCCATCGAACGCAAATGGCAGGCGGATGCGTTTCGCTGGAACGGCAGCCATTGGGAAGTCACCGCGACGAAGATGGTGGAAAGGGGCGGCAACCTCGTGCCCTCCGACGAACAGATCGTCATCACCGCCGAACATGTCGTCACGGCCTCCGGCAACCACGCACAGCGCACGGCAAAGATGCTGGGCATCAAGATCCCCGCGATCCCCGTCGAACACCAGTTCATCGTGATGGACGGCGACCCCGCGCTGCAAGCCTGGCGCAAGGACGGCAACCCTGAACACCCCGTGGTGCGCGACGCCGACGCACAATCCTATGTGCGCGAGGAACGCGGCGGCTGGATTCTCGGCGTCTATGAAAAACATGCGCCCGCGCGGTTCGAATACGGCGTCCCAGACAGCTTCCGCGCGGACCTCTTCGAACTCGACCTCGAACGGATCGAGGCGCAGTACATGGCGATGATTCACAGGATTCCATCGTGCGAGGAATCAGGTCTCAAGAACGACTTCAACGGCCCGATCTGCTACACCCCCGACGGCAACCCGCTGGTCGGTCCGGCCCCCGGGCTGCGCAACATGTGGCTAGCCGAAGGGTTCTCATTTGGCATCACAGCGGCGGGCGGCACCGGCTACTACCTCGCGCAGATGATGGTCGATGGCGAGGCCGAGATCGACATGGCCAGCCTTGACCCCAAGCGCTACGGCGACTGGATGACGACCGAGTGGGCCGCCCGCAAGAACGAGGAGGCCTACGAGCACGTCTACATCCTGCACCACCCGGACGAGGAGCGCCCCGCCTGCCGCCCCCTGCGCACCACGCCCGCATTCGACCGGCAAAAGGCGCGCGGCGCGCAATTCGGCTGGGTCAACGGCTGGGAACGCCCGAATTACTTCGGCCCGGTGGACGCACCCGACAGCTTCGACCACGACGCGCGGTCCTTCCGGCGCGGCGGCTGGTGGCAGTATGCGGTCGATGAAGCCCGCGCGATCCGCGAAGGCGTTGGTCTGATCGATGCCTCTGCCTTCACCAAGCACGTCGTCAAAGGCCCAGGTGCCGCCGCTTTCCTCGACTGGTTCACGACGAACAAGCTGCCAAAGGTCGGTCGCATCAACCTGACCTATGCGCTGACGGCGCATGGCACGACGCGCACCGAATACACCATTGTCCGTCTGGCAGAGGACGAATTCTACCTCGTATCCGCCGGAGCTTGGACCACCTATGACGCGGATTACCTGCGCAAGGCGGTCGCGGACAAGGAAGCCGACTTCGGCCGCATCGAGGTGCAGAACGTGACGACCCAGTGGGGCGTCTTCGCCATCGCCGGCCCGAAATCCCGCGACGTGCTGGCTGCCGTCATCAAGGACGCCGACCCCGCGACGGCCCTGTCGAACAAGCGCTTCCCCTGGCTGTCCGCGCGCCAGATCGAACTCGGCATGTGCCCCGTCAACGCGATCCGCGTGGCCTATACCGGCGAACTCGGCTGGGAACTGCACCACCCGATCGAGATGCAGAACTACCTGTTCGACCTGCTGGAAAAGGCCGGCGAGCCGCATGGCATGAAGCTCGTCGGCGCGCGCGCGCAGAACTGGCTGCGGCAGGAGAAATCCTACCGCGCCTTCGGCACCGAACTCGGCCGCGATGCCACCCCGCTCGAGGCCGATCTGCCGCGTTTCGTCGACCTCGCCAAAGACTTCCACGGCAAGGATGCCATGCAGGCCAAGGGCCTCCGGTCGAAATGCGTCACCCTGCTGATCGACGGTCCCGCCGACGCCGACCCCTGGGGCCGCGAGGTGCTCTATCACGGCGACACCCGCGTCGGGCGTCTGACCTCCGGGGGCTATTCCGTCCATTTCGGCAAAAGCATCGGCATGGGCTACGTCAAGCCGGACCACGCTGCCGTCGGCACCCGGCTGCAGGTCAAGATGTTCGACAAACTCTGGCCTTGCCAGATCGTCGAGGACAGCCCTTACGATCCCCATAACGCCACGATCCGCAAGGACGGCTGATCCGCATTCATCTGGCCAGATAAACTCCGGGGGGAGGGCGCAGCCCGGGGGGCTGGCCCCCCTTTTCCGATGAAACAATCGGTGCCGTCACCGTTTGCGGCGCTGCCGGAATGTCTCGGCCCTGCGCCGCAACCGGATCATCGCCGCGGACACCGGGCGGCGCAGCAGCGGCACATCGACGGCCAGCAAGAGCAGACCGACCGGGATCATCCACAGTCCGAAAATGGGCAGGATCGCCAGCAACCCACCCAAGATGAAGAAAACGCCGACCGGCACCCGCACGAGCGCCCAGCCTGGACGGCTCATGCGGTGCAGGACCGCGCCCATGCGGGGATAGTCCCGGCGAAGACGGTCGAATTGGCGGCGCAAACGGCGGCCTTCGTGGGATATCTGTGGATCACTCATTGCCAGCAAATGGCGGGCCGCCGGATTTCATCAAGGGGGCCCGCGCCTTATTCTTTCCCAAACCGCAACATTCCCCCGCCATCTGCCCGATCGACGCTGACCGTGTCAGTCAAGGGACCAGGTGCCAGAAGGGCTTTCATCTCGGAAATCCATTATCGCAACACCGTGGCGCAATCCACAGATGTCGCAGCGTTCATCGAGATTTTCGCACGCCCGGCCGAACTGGCGCGGATCGGCGACTTTGCCGTTGCGACCTGTCAGGACAACGGCACCGTGCCGCAAGGGGCCGCGACCGAAAGCTTCCATCCCGATGCCGAGGGCATTGCCAACCTCTCGCCAAAGGCGCGGACCGAGCTCTACACGATCTTTCCCGCCCTGCGCGTCGGCGGTCACTGCCACGACGCAGCCTTCACCACCCCGCGCAGTTGGGAACTGATGGCCTGCGTCGCCTAGCCGAACCGCGCCGGCGACAGGGCAGCGGCCAGGTCCACCCCCACCTCTGGCACCCGCTGGGCCACGATGTCCGCGATCAGGGCGGACGCGGCAGGTGCCGTCTGAAAGCCATAGCCGCCTTGTCCTGCGCACCAGATGAAGTCCGGTGCATCCACCGCCCGGCCCAGCACAAGCTGCCGATCCGGCGCAAAGGTGCGCAGGCCGGCCCAGGTGGCGATCGGACGCGTCACCGCCTCGGTCACATGATCCTGATAACGCGCCAGCCCCTCGGCCAGCACCATGTCGTCGGCAAAGGCGTCGTGCGGTTCGACCGGGTCCTCGTCTGCGGGGGACACCAGCAGCGCGCCGGCGTCGGGTTTCGCATACCAGGCTTCGCCTGCGCCAAAGATCATCGGCCAACCGCTGACATCATGCCCGCCGGGGGCCGCCAGCCGCGCCATCGACCGGCGATAGGGCGTCAGGCCAAGAGGCGTGACACCGGCCAGTGCTGCGATCCGGTCGGCCCAGGCCCCGGTCGCATTGACCAGCACCGCGCCGGACACCTCGCCTTGCGGCGTGGTCACATGCCAGCCCGCGCTTTCGCGTGTTACCGCAGTGACCCGCGCATCGGTGACGATGGTGCCACCGTTGCCGCGCAGTTCGCGCAGCCAGTTCTGTATCAGGCGGTCCGTGTCGATGTCCCAGGCTTGCGCGTGCCACCCCGCGCGGTCGACGCGGTCCGTCAGGATCGGCACCATCGCGCGTGCTTCTGTCCCGGTGATCGGTTCCAGCCTCATGTCGGTCAGGTCGTGGGCAAAGGCATCGGCATCGGCGGCACTGCCGACCAGCATGACGTTGCGCGGCGACAGCACGCCGCCGTTCGCCGTCTGGTGGAACTCCCGGCTGGCCGCATTCAGCGCCCGCGTCGTGGGCTTGCCATAGTTCTCCTCGAACAGCGCGGCCGACCGGGCAGAACTGTGATAGCCGGTCTGCGCCTCTGCCTCCAGCAGCGTGACGTGGCCCAGATGCGACAGCCGCGCGGCAGCCGAGATGCCGGCCACACCGCCGCCGACGACGATGAAGTCGGTCATGCTTCCTCCAGCCGGTCCGTCGCGGGCGGCGGGGTCGGCGACAGCGCCGTGATCCGGGCGTAAAGGTCCGCCGTCATCTGCAATCCGTTCGCGGCGAGTGATGGTTCAAGTTGCTTGACCGACTTTGCCGACACGATGGGCGAGGGGGCGGTTGGATGCGCCGCGACCCAAGCCACGGCAAGCGTCGCGGCTTCGGCGCCGGCCTCATCCGCCATGGCCGCCAGTCGGGCTCCTGCGTCGTGCATCCAGTCGCGTCCGTAACGGGCGGCATACATCTTGTCCTCGCTCAGACGCCCCGTCTCACCCCGCGCGTATTTGCCGGTCAGCAGGCCTCCGCCAAGGGGAGAGTAGGAACAGATCTGAATGCCCTGATCTGCGGCCATCGGCAGGATCTCGACCTCGGCCTGCCGCTTGACCAGGTTGTACATCGGCTGCATGACATCGATGCGCGTGCCAAGCGCCGCGCAGACCGCCTGCGCCTTCATCACCTGCCAGGCCGCATAGTTGCTGATCCCGATGTGGCGGATGGCACCTTCCGATTGCAGGCGGGCCATCGTTTCGAAGGTCTGCTCCAGCGGAGTCTCATGGTCCCAGCGGTGCAGATACAGCAGATCGACGCTGTCCATGTCCAACTGGCTGCGGCAAATGTCGAACTGCGCCAGGATGTTCGCCCGTCCGCAGCCGCCCTGATAGCCAATCTTGGTCGCCAGATAGATCGCGTCACGCTCCTGTGCCACCATCGGTGCCAACAGCCTTTCGCTTTCGCCTTCGGTGTAGCGGACGGCAGTGTCGAAGTGATTCAGCCCGGCGGCGCGGGCAGCGTCAAACATGGCCCGGCTTTCGCGCGCATCGGCGCGGCCGCCGAATTGCATGGTGCCAAAGGTCAGGCGGGACAGCGCGGTCCCGTCGCGGGTGCAAAGTTGTGTCATGTAGGCATGTTGGCATGCCGGTGTCTGACCCGCAACGGGCGCTGCATGAGGTCACCCAATCCATCACGACAATTATCGACTGTTGGATATTGATCTATTTAATGTGCGTAAATGCGGATATCACATTAAAGTTTGCATTTTATGTGCGTATTAGTAAAACGGGCTCCTATATGGACTGACAAGAGGGAACGATCCCTCCGACACACCAGAAGAAAGACCTGACCCATGACCCACCTGAAAACCACCGCCATCATCGCCACCCTGATCTCCGGACTGGGCGTGACCGCCGCCTCTGCCGCCAGCGTCAACGACCTGATCGCCACGAACGGCATTTACGACCGATCCGCCGAGGCCATTTCGGCGACAAGGCAGAACCTCGCGACCCTCGGCGTCTCGACCCGCAAGGGCGACGTCATCACCAGCGAAGAACTGACGGCGATCCAGTCGATCCTGCGCGATCAAGGCAGCTTTGAGTCCAAGGCGCGTCGTGTCGATCTGGTCGTGAACGGCGACTCCAACGAGTTCGGCAACGGCTTCAACGCGCGCTGAACACCCGCGCCAGCCGACCTCGAATGGCCCGCGCCTTTGTCGCGGGCCATTCTCGCATCATCGCATCCCATCACGGACTGTCACGACAGCGTGGGCGCTGCATCCCGGACCGCCCCGCCTGCGTTGGACCGCCTGAACCGACCTGAAAAGAAGGATGCCTTCCCTTCCCATGCGCTCGACAACCAGAATGACAGCAATGGCCGCCACGCTTGCCTTGACCGTGGCATCGCCGCTCGCAGCCCAGACCGAAGAGGATCTGCGCCCGATGGACGTGGTCGATTCCTCGGCCGAAATGCAGGCCGATTTCGACTACAACC